>DBGEDL010000094.1:0-22323 GCA_048375035.1 Collinsella sp. | reverse complement strand
TCGACTCGGATTCCTTGCGGCCTGAACAATCGCAAGTGTCCGGCGAGGGGGCGGCTTTGTAAAGCCGTTTGGCCCCACCCGCATAGCGGGTGGTTTCTGATGCGGCGCGCTGCGCGCCCCGCACAGGCTAAAGCCTCTAACGACAGCGGCCCTGCATCTCACGGGAGACGCAGGGCCGCCTTGCATTGCAGTAAAGCTAGCGGCTACGAACGACGCGGCTCGGGAACCACGAGTCTATCGGGGCTCGCGCCCTCGGCATCCATCAGGCTCACGTAGCGAATCGACGGATCCCCATACATCGCGTAGTAATAATTGCCCGTGCGCGCGCTAAAGCATCCGGTGTAGATAGTCTTCTCGAACTTGCCATCGCCCATCCTGGACGCCCCCTCAATCATCACCACGCCCTCGAGCGAGCGGAACATACGGACGACGTTTTCGGTCTCGCTCTCCTTTTGCGGGTAATTGGCATTGAGGTACGCCGCCTTTACAAAACGGCTCGGCGAATAGCAGTCACCCGGAATACCGCGCATGCCGGCACCCGCGCCATAGGGCTTGAGCTCGGCGCCACGCCATGTCGCCGTCTGCGGAAAATCGCTTGTGGCGGTGATATAGGTGCGCAGGTTTTCCATGTGCCACGGGAAGGTCGGCTGGTTGGCAAGGGTGTCGACCGGATCGTCGTATACATGCAGACCGTCAGCCATCATCTCGACCACGATGCTGCGCTGGCTGTCGCCGATAATCCAATGGAGCAGCGACACGCCCAGCCCCTCTCCGGCAGATTTGGCGACAATCACCGTGTCGCGCAGCGCGGCCTCGACCTCATCGACCGTCGAGAACGTCGCTGCCACCCACAGGGGAAACTCATAGGCCGCGATATTGGTCTTGCCGTCGACAGGGTCCTCGGCATACTCGGCATAACCCGGGAAATTGAGACCCGCCACAGCGAGGCCCGCATCGTTACCGCAATCGAAAAACATGGGGTAGTTCTTGTAATCGATGCACATACCGATCACCGCGTGTGTCGCCGTCGCGTCGTCGATAAACGAATACGGGATGTGAAACCCGCGCGGCATCACGCGAACCTGTTGGCCGTAGTCAAAGCTCCAGTCGAGGTTGCGGCCCAGATACATGTGACCAGAATTATCGGTAAATCGAATGCTCGTGCACATAGCGCCTCCTAGCTTTACGTTCTTTCTAAGCTTATTGTCACCAATCAAAGAGGCGCTAAACAAAAAAAGCCCGGACATGACAACAATGTCACGCCCGGGGCAAAGACCGCAAAATCGGTCCCCAATTGAACCACTCTAGACGAGTTTGCCTAAGCAGTGATCAATCATGTGTTGAATCATCTGCGCCTCGAAGCCGACGAAGTCCTGCTTGCGCTCACGCATCTTGCCGTCTACGATCACGTCATAAGCGACCTTGCACTTGATGTAGCGCGTGGACTTGGTGATCTCGTCGTGCGTCAGGCAGCTCTCCTCCATCTTGCTGGCGCCCAGGCCAAACACCAGACGGGGGTTGTAGAGCACGTGGGGCTCGCCGGCGTCGTCCAGGTAGACGCAGACCTTCTTGGTAACGCCAATCTGGTTGGCGGCAAGGCAGCCGGCGTCCTCGAGCGACTTGATGGTATCGATCAGGTCCTGTGCGACCGACTCGTCCTCGACAGTCGCAACCTCGCAACGCTGGGACAGGATAGCCTCGTCGTGGCAGAGCTCTTTAATCATACGTTCCTCCATAGGGGTCGTTGTAACTGCTTAAGTATACGGTACCCACACATTTTCATACGGAAAATACCGCCCGTCCGCTACAAAGCGCCGAACATCAACATGTGAGAACAGCAAGGTTGTAAAGGCGATATAGTAAATGAGTTCGTGTCAATCGGCCTAAACTCGGGGCCGAACAAGGAAAGGGTATGCATGGACGAACTATTTCACGTCAGTGAGCGCAAGTCCACAATCGGGACCGAACTTCGCGCTGGACTGACAACGTTCCTGGCAATGGCCTACATCATCGCCGTCAACCCTGCGGTGCTCTCGGGCGCCGGCATCGATGCGGGAGCGCTCGCCTGCGCGTCGGGTTTGGGCATCAACGCCATGATCGCGGGCATCGCCACCACCATGTGCGGCGGCGACTGGCACGTGGCCATGAGCGTTATCTTCCTCGAAGGTATCGTCATCTTGCTGCTCGTCCTTTGCGGCCTGCGCGAGGCCATCATGGACGCCATCCCCGTGGTCCTGCGCCACGCCATCTCGGTGGGTCTGGGCCTGTTTATCGCCATGATCGGCCTGTGCGACGCCGGCATCATCACCGCTGGCGCCGGTACGCTCGTCGGCCTGGGCGACATCGCCTCCCCCACCTTTATCGTCGGCATCATCTCCATCGTCGTGACGGTTGCCTTGGCTTCCCGCAACGTGCCGGGCTCGCTGCTCATCGGCATCATCGTCGCCGTTATCGCCGGTATCCCGCTGGGCGTCACCCATGCGCCCGAGGGCCTCATCGCACCGCTCGACTTCTCGACCTTTGGCGCCCCGTTTGCCAGCACCGCCGATGGCAACATGGCCATCGTGAAGGTTCTGACCGACCCGATGCTGCTCGTCGTTGCCTTCTCGCTGCTCATGAGTGACTTCTTCGACACCATGGGCACCGCGATGGCCGTCGCCAAGCAGGGCGAGTTCTTGACCGAGGACGGCAATGTCGAGGACATCCGTCCCATCCTGGTCGTCGACTCCGTGGCCGCTGCTGCCGGTGGCTTTATGGGCGTCTCCTCCATCACCACCTTCGTCGAGTCCACCTCTGGCGCTGCCGACGGTGGCCGCACGGGCCTCACCTCCGTCACCACCGGCGTGCTGTTCATTCTCGCCGCGTTCTTCTCCCCTATCGTCACCATCGTTTCCAGCGCCGCCACCTGCGGTGCTCTGGTCTACGTCGGCTACCTCATGATGAGCGAGGCCTCCGAGATCGACTGGTCCGACGTGTCGCAGGGTTTCCCGGCGTTCATGATTGTCGCCGGCGTGCCCTTCACCTACTCCATCTCTGCCGGCATTGGCCTGGGCTTTATCGCCTACGTGATCGTCGCGCTCGTTAAGGGCGAGGCCTCCAAGATCAAGCCGCTCATGTGGATCGCAGCCCTCGCCTTCCTCGTCTACTTCTTTGTAGCGTAACGGCAAAGCTGCCAAAGCAGAACACCAAAGCGCGGAGTCGCAATGAGCGGCTCCGCGCTTTTCTTTTAAAGACGGGCAGAGCACGGGCGCGCGATGTATTGTTTCTCGAATTTTGGACATTTTGCCCTCCAAACGGCACTACCGCCGGCCACATCCTGCAGATATGCTGGGCGTAATCGCATAGGTCCTATGAGGATGGGAGTAACCATGACC
Source organism: Collinsella sp. (assembly GCA_048375035.1). GTDB lineage: Bacteria > Actinomycetota > Coriobacteriia > Coriobacteriales > Coriobacteriaceae > Collinsella. The sequence goes on along the minus strand of DBGEDL010000094.1, from coordinate 18,949 downwards.
GCCTTGTTCACGACCCCCAAGCGCAATGACAAAACCTCAGGAGCCCATTTTGTCGAGCCCGACGTGCGCCGTCGCACGCTGCTCGCGCACGGAAGCTGGCGTCGCGTGACACGCCGCATCGTCGTGGGCGCTGTATGCGCGCTTACGGTGAGCTCGCTGCTCATGCCGAGCGTCTCGCTCGCGGCCGAGTGGGTGGACGTCGGCGGCACCCAGTACAACGCCGGCACCGCGGCAGGCGACGAGGCCGGCACCTGGAGCTGGGACGGCGCCGACGATATGAAGCTCAACGGCTATGACGGCGGTGCGATCAATGCTGTAGGCAAGCTCAACATTGCGTACGAGGGCAAGAACACCGTGAAAACCGAGCCCGATTACACCGGAGCCGCCATCAAAGCGCAGGATGGCACTAACCAGAAAGCGGAGTTGAACATAACGAGCTCGAATAGCACGGATGAGCTCAATGTGACTGCCGAGGCCGATGCAATTAAATCCACAGGCGACCTCTCCATTTCTGGCCCAGGCACCGTGAACACCACAAGCACTACTTCCGACGGAATTGAGGCAAAGGGCGACCTCTCTATCACGGGCTCGGGCACCGTGAATGCAACGGGCGGTACCGAAGGTATCCAATCCAAGGGCAAGACCACCATCGATTCCTCTGGCACAGTGATCGCTAAAGGAGGCGAAGGTTACGGCGTCGCCGCGGGCAGTGACATCATCATCAAAGGCGGTGGCAAGGTAGAAGCAAGCTCGATAGAAGAAGCGGCGATTTGGGCTGACGGCAGCATTAACATCTCGGGCGGCAGCCAGGTCGAGGCAAGCTCCCAGGGAGATCTTGCCGTCGACGCTGAGGGCAGTCTCGCGGTCACGAACGCCTCCCTTGACGCAAGCGGTGTTGAATATGGTATCTATGCCTACAAGGGCGTTACGCTCGATCACGCGACCGTGACGGTCCGCACAAGCGCGAGCGGCGGCCAGGCCATCGCCCTCATCACTGACGGGGACGACATCGTCATCAAGAATGGTTCCATCGTGGACGCGTTCGCGGAAGGCAAATTCTCGGTTGCAATCTCTACCAGAAACCACCAGCCAAACGTCGCTGGCGGTCACATCTACATCAGCGACTCCGTTGTTAAGGCTATAGCCCGCTATGTCGAGACCGGTGGCGATGGCCCCGATCACTACAGCAACGACCAAAGCGGCGCGGTCATCCCTGAGCCTAGGGGTCTGAACATCGGTATCTTCGCCCAGACCTACGAGGGCATCACGCCCGCGAGTATCTCGATCGTCCGCAGCAAGCTCACGGCCGAGGGAGACACGGCGGCAATCTTCGCTCTTGCCATAAGCGAGGATGGCAAGGCGATTGGCACCATCGAGATCGAAGGCGCTCCCATCCAGACGCCCGCAGGCGGCAAGATCATTAACTATCGCTACGAAGAAGAGTACGGCCCCAGCATCTCCTACGAGGCAGGTCAAACCATTGGCACGGGCGACGCCGTGATTGATTCTCCCTACGACGATGTCATCGCCAAGAAAGCCGTCATCGCACCGTCCGAGGAGACCAAGCCCGAGGATTCCAAGCCTGATTCCAAGCCTGAGGGCACAAAGGCGACCAAGACCGTTGCAGTTGCAGCCACGGGAGCCAAGACCACCGGCAAGCTCGCGGCAACCGGCGACGCCTCGAGCGCAGCCATCGTGGCAGCCGCCCTTACGGGAACAGCCGCCATCGCCGCAGGCGCCGTGGTGAGCCGCAAGCGCTCATAGACGCCTTTGGCCTTTAACGCACGGGACGGCACCCATGAAAGCGCCTAGCCCGAGCACCGTTTAACGACGCCATCGCCGAGTTCCCCTCCGGCGGTGGCGTTTTCCAGTTTGCGCTCGCGCGTTGCGCATGCGATTATTCTTAATGCAGCCCAACCTATATGTGCCAGCGTGCGACAATTGGGACCGTCGATATCACAACGCTGAGAGAAGCAGGCCATGGAAGCGCATCGAAAGCAGATAACCGTCTATTCGAATCATGCGGAAAGCGTACCTGTCATCTACCTCCCCGTAGTCATGGGCGACGGCAGCGAGGTCTACAACCGTTGTCTTGAGCTCTGCTGCCCGCCATTCACCCTCGTCGCCATTGGCGGGCTCGATTGGAATCGCGAGCTGAGCCCCTGGGCATGCGACGGGACCGTACGCGATGCCGAACCTTTTGGTGGGCAGGCGTCCGGATTTCTCGATGAACTGCTGAACCGGATAATCCCAAAGGTCGAATTATCGCTCCCACTGCCGCCCACCTGGCGCGGCATTGCCGGCTACTCGCTCGCGGGCCTCTTCGCGCTCTGGTCCCTCTGGCAAACCGACGCCTTTGACCGCATCGCGAGCGCATCGGGGTCGCTATGGTTTCCCGACTATGTCGATCGCGCCAGCACGGCGCCATTTGCCGGCAGCCCACAAGCTGTCTATCTGTCACTCGGCAAAAAAGAAACCAAGACGCCCAACCGCATGATGAGACACGTACTCGACGACACGCGCGCAATGGAAGAGCTACTCATCGAGCGCGGCATCCCAACAACGATGGAACTCAACCCCGGCAATCACTTTGCCCAAACCGATCTACGAATGGCGCGTGGCATACGCTGGATACTGACGCATTAAAAATGGCGCCCACGCGTACGCACGGGCGCCATTTTTTGATTTAGCTGAACACAACTTCTACTCGACAGTCTCCTCGAGTTCAGAAACGGCAAACTCAAAGTCGTTGCCGGGCAGAATTGCGTTGAGCACGATGCCAACCAGCGAGCCCACGGCAAGACCGGAAAGCGAAATCGTCACGCCGCCCAGCTCCAGCACGATGGCACCGGCAGTGCTGTAAGCAATGCCGAGTGAAAGCACGAGCACCAGAGCGGCCACAAGCACGTTGCGGTTGTTCTGGAAATCGACCTGGTTCTCGATGAGATTGCGGACGCCCACAGCGCTGATCATGCCGTAGAGCACGAGCGACACACCGCCGATAACGCATGCCGGCATGGCGGCGATGACCGCGGCGAACTTGGGGCAGAACGAAAGCACGATGGCGCAACACGCGGCATTTCGAATTACGCGCGGGTCGAACACGCGCGTCAGGGCGAGCACGCCGGTGTTCTCACCATACGTAGTGTTGGCCGGAGCGCCAAAGAGCGAAGCCAGAATCGTGGCAAGGCCGTCGCCGAGCAGCGTGCGATGCAGACCGGGATCGGCAATGTAGTTGCGCTCGCAAGTCGAACCGATAGCAGAGATATCGCCGATATGCTCGATCATGGTCGCGAAGGCCAGCGGCATGATGGTGATGATGGCCGTCGTGGCAAGACCGCTATCGAACTGCGGCCCAAAGAGCGCAAACACGGTGTTGTCCCACACGACGGGCAAGCCAACCCAGGGAGCGGCTGCGACGCCCGAAAAATCGACCTCGCCCAGCGCAGTCGCAACGGCATAGCTCACCACAACGCCCAGCAAAATCGGCACGATCTTGACCATGCCACGGCCCCAGATGTTGCAGATGACGATAACGGCAACGCCAATGACAGCCACAAGCCAGTTGGTCTGGCAGTTAGCAATAGCGGAACTTGCCAGGATCAAGCCGATGGAAATGACGATGGGGCCAGTCACCACCGGCGGAAAGAAACGCATGACACGCTTGGCGCCAAACGCGCGGAAGAGCGCCGCCAGCACCGGATAGAGCAGACCGGCACAAGCTACGCCCAGGCAGGCGTAGGGCAAAAGCTCGGTCTCGCCGTTGGGCGCGATTGCGGCATAACCGGCAATAAAGGCAAACGATGAGCCCAAAAATGCCGGCACCTTACCGCGCGACAGGAAATGGAACAGCAGCGTGCCCAAGCCGGCAAACAAAAGCGTTGCCGATACCGAGAGGCCGGTGAGCACGGGCACCAGCACGGTGGCGCCAAACATGGCAAACAGGTGCTGTAGGCCGAGCAGGAACATGCGCGGGCGGCCGAGCGACGATGCGTCGTAGATGGCATCGCTGACGGCGGGCGTCGAGGACTGGGACATGGATGTCCTTTCGAATGGAAGGGCGATCGGGCATATCGGATAACCTGCCCGAACGATACGATCCGAACCATTGTACGCGATACACTATGCCTCGCACGCGCCGCCACCTGCAAACACTAGCGCTATTTCCAAACGCGCTCGGCAATGCGCTTGACCAGCGCGATCTTTGCCCATTGCTCATCCTCGGTCAGCTTGTTGCCAATCTCGCAGCTGGCAAAGCCGCACTGAGGCGACAGATACAGGTTCTCGAGCGGCACGTACTTTGCGGCTTCACGGATGCGCTCGACGATGGCATCCTCGTTCTCGAGCTCTGCCGCCTTGGTGGTTACCAAGCCCAGCACGACCTTCTTGCCCGGGGCAACGTACTTGAGCGGCTCAAAACCGCCGGCGCGCGGCGTATCGAACTCCAGGTAAAATGCATCGACATCCTCGTTTGCGAACAGGTACGGCGCGATGGGGTCATAGCCGCCCTCGAAGGCATAGGTGGAGTGGTAGTTGCCGCGGCACACATGCGTGTTGATGACCAGATCGTCGGGCTTGTCCGCGATGGCGGCATTGTTGAGCGCCACGCCCAGCTCGCTTACCTTTTGCAGGTCGACCGGGCTCATGCCGGTTTTGGCGACAAAATCGGTGTCGCAGTAGATGCCCCAGGTGCAGTCATCAAACTGGATGTTGCGGCAGCCTGCTGCGTACAGGTCGGCGATCACCGTGCGATAAGCGGCTGCGATGGCGTCGGCAAGTTCCTCATCGGTCTTATAGACAGCGCGCAGGCTCTCCTGCTGGCCGTCGCAGCGGTCGAGCGTGACTTCGGAGAACGTCTGGATCGGCGCCGGAATGGTTTGCCGCGCGACCTGGCCCTCCCCCTCGAGCGCCTTGACAAATTTAAAGTGCTCGACGAACGGATGGTTCTCGCCGCTAATGGGGCCGGTTACCACGGCGGTGTCGGCTGTGGTCTCCTCGTCGTGGAACATATAGCCCGTACGCGAGGTACGGCGTTCAATGCCGTTGAGCCCCCACATAAAGTCGAGGTGCCAGTAACTGCGGCGAAACTCGCCATCGGTAATCACCTGCAGGCCAGCGGACTTTTGCTTGTCCACCAGGTCGCGAATGGCCTCATCCTCGACGGCCTTAAGGCCGGCGGCGTCGAGTGTGCCCGCAGCATAGGCGGCACGGGCGTCCTTTACGGCCTGTGGACGAAGAAAGCTGCCGACGATATCGGCGCGAAACGGCGCGTTCAGCGTGGTTAAAGCACTCATAGATATCTCCCTTTGAATTGGTTGCTTTACTGGGACAAAGTATGAGCGCTCATATAGCCATCGTAAAATATACGTTTATAACAGATTGATATAGATGCTTCCTATATCAGTTGGGACTGCCATGAAGAGATTTGACCTGTACAGGACGCAGCAGTCTAGATATGCTGACGAATCGCGTCGATATACGCCTGGCCGTAGCGCGTGAGTGTCGTGTTCTTGCGCGTGATGATGCCAATCTCCATGTACTCATCCACATCGAGCGGAATCGAGATGATGCCGGGGCCGTTGAGCTCGTGACTGATCACGCCCGAGCACACGGTGTAGCCGTTGAGGCCCATAGCCAAATTGAACAACGTCGCGCGGTCGCGCACGCGGATATTCTTGCGGCGCTCAAACGTCGAGGTCAGCTCCTCGGAATAGTAAAACGAGTTGTAGCTGCCCTGCTCGTAGGACAGGAACGGGTAGTCTTCCAGATCCTCGAGCGTCACGCTGGAGCGGTCCGCCAGCGGATGGTCGGCGCAGACGAAGACATGCGGCGTGGCGCAGAAGAGTCCTTCGAACACGAGCTCGTTGGCCACCAGCATGCGCTCGATGACCTCGCGGTTGTGCTCGGACAGATATAGGATGCCCAGCTCGCTTTTCATGTGCGCGACATCCTCGATAATCTCGTGGGTCTGTTCCTCGCGCAGGGTAAAGTCGTAGCGCGCGGCATCGAACTCGCGGATCACGTCGACAAACGCGTTGACGGCAAAGGAATAATGCTGGCAGCTCACACTAAAGTGCGGCACCTGCTCGGATGCGCCCTTGTACTTGCCCTCGAGCAGGTCGGCCTGGTCGAGTACCTGGCGCGCATAGCCCAAGAAGGTCTCGCCTTCCTCGGACACAATGACGCCCTTGTTGGTGCGCTCAAAGATGTGCACACCCATCTCGTTTTCGAGATCGCGAATCGACGCGGTAATCGAAGGCTGCGACACAAAGAGCCGGCGCGAGGCCTCGGTAATGCTGCCGCATTCGGCAACTTTGACGACATATCTGAGCTGCTGGAGCTTCATGGCTGTCTCCTTAGCTGTTAGTGAGATTCGCGTCGGCAGTACCCGGCAGGCGCATAAACGGCGGCATCTCCCCCGTCGCGGCGCAGGCGGCAATCTGATGCAGGACTCCGGCGACCGCATCATCCACCGCGGCGCCGATATGCCAGCGCGCGGCAGCCGTGACGGCCTCGTTGGCATTGGCGACTGCAACGGAGTTGGGAACGGCATCGATCATGGGCAGATCGTTATCGGAATCGCCAAATACGGCCACCTCGTCGGGCGTCAGGCTCAAGGCGCGCGCCAGCTCCAGCGCAGCGCAGCCCTTGTCCCAACCATCCGGAAGGATGTCGAACAGGCGCACTCGGTTGTTGGGAAACACAAGCGAGAGTTCCGGCACCTCAACGGCAACGCGCTCGCGTAGCTCCGCGAGCTCCTCACGCGAACGGGCACTCCAGATATTCGCCTTAAACACCGGCGCGCCATCGACGACGGGACGACACGGGGCCTCTTCGCCTTTGAGCCACGCATTGCCGCCCGACTCCATAGCGCGACGCACACGCTCGGGATTGCTCGTCACGCAATAGGCATCGTTGCCCCAAAAGTCATCGCCCAGGCTGTAGACTTTTAGAAATGTATCGTCGGTCTCTTGCTCCAGATAGTCAGCCAAACGCATCAGAGCATCGTTGTCGATTGCGCGCGAAGCGACTACTTCGCCGTCGACAAACATCACCTGGCCGTTACAGAACGCACCGGTCGAAAAACACTCGGAACGGTTTTTGAACATCCAGCCCATCGCGGACGGCTGACGACCCGAAACCGGCCCAAAGTGCAGACCCGCCGCCTGCATGGCATGAATACCCTCAATGGCGTAGTCGCTGGCGCCGTCATGCCCGGCTGGAATCAGCGTATCGTCCATATCGGTCAGCACAAGTTTAATCATAAGGCCCCCATTCGTATCGGTCCTACCTATTGTAACGACCTGCCAAAATAAACCTGTCCCTTTTTGGCAGGTGCGCTAGTATAGGGAACAACAGATTCGATGCGGGAGTGCCGGCGGTGCAAACCACAAGGCTGAGAGGGCATGGGGCCCAATCCTTTGAACCTGTCAGTTAATGCTGGCGTAGGGAGCATGCCGCCTTTACAGGGGCGCTGTCTATGCACAGCGCCCCTTTTCTATGCCAAGGAGGCATGTGCAGTGATTGATTCGGAACAGCTTAAGCAACATATGGTCAAGGCCGTAGAGGAAATTCGCGCCACCAATCCGATGGCCGGCTCCATCACCAACACGGTGACGATCGACTTTGTCGCCAACGCACAGCTCGCCGTGGGCGGATCGGCCGCCATGGTCTATCTGCCCGACGAGGGCGAAGCGCTCGTTGCCGGCGGCGGCGCCATCTATCTCAACATGGGCACGCTCTTCCCCATCTACGAGCAGACAATTCCCCGCGCGGCCAAGGCGGCACACGACGCCGGCAAGCCCTGGGTGCTCGATCCGGTGGGCCTGGGCATCGGTAGCCTGCGCACCCAGTTGGTAAACGAACTCAAGCAGTACAAGCCCGCCATCGTGCGCGGCAACGCCTCCGAGATCATCGCGCTCGCCGGCCTGTGGGGTCTTGAGGGCGAGGCGGCCGATCTGAGCCGCGTGCGCGGTGTCGATACCACCGACACGGTAGACGCTGCCCGCGATGCCGCCGTGGCGCTCGCCCGCTACACCGGCGGCGCCGTTGTGGTCTCGGGCGAAGTCGACCTGATTACCGACGGCACAACCGTGGCCAAGTCCCACGGCGGCAGCCCGCTCATGTCCAAGATCACCGGTTGCGGCTGCTCGCAGGGCGGCGTGCTGGCCGTGTATGCCTGCGCCGCCGACCCGTTTACGGCAGCCATCTGCGGCACCGCGGTCTACAACGTTGCCGGCACGCGTGCCGCCGCTGTCGCCGACGCCCCGGCAAGCTTTAAGGTCGCCTTTATCGACGAGCTCTACCGCGCGAGCGCCCAGGACATCGCCAACAACCAGCTCGAGCTCGAGGAGGCGTAAGCCATGTCCGAGCCCGCAACCAATGCCGGAATGAACACGCTCATCGCCGTGGCCATCGCCCCGTGCGGCACCGGCGACGAGCTGTCCGCCGAGGTCGCCGAGGTCGTGCGCGTCATACGCGAGAGCGGCCTTCCCAACCGCACCACCTCGATGTTCACCGAGATCGAGGGCGACTGGGACGAGGTCATGCAGGTCGTGCGCGACGCAACCTTTGTGTTGGCGAGCAAGGGAATCCGCACCGAAGTCGTGCTCAAAGCCGATATTCGGCCCGGATTTACCGACACCATGACCGGCAAGCTCGAGCGCATGGAAGCACAGATCAAGAAGCAGGAGGAAGCACGATGAGCATCCGCGACAACCTTGATATCTCGGCCTATCTGGTACTCGGCCCCGAAAACACCCTCGGGCGCCCCGTGGGCGATGTGGTGGCCCAGGCGCTCGACGCAGGCTTTACCTGTATCCAGGTGCGCTCCAAGGTGGCAAGCGCCCGCGAGATCATTGCACTGACCGGCGACGCCGCGCAGGCAATCGCACAGGCTGGCAAGACCGGTCAGGTCGCCCTGTTAATCGACGACCGTCTGGACTGTGTACTCGCCGCGCGCGAGCAGGGCATTGCCGTCGACGGCGTGCACGTGGGCCAGAGCGACATTCCCGTCGAGGTCTGCCGCAAACTTTTGGGCCCCGATGCCATTGTGGGCCTTTCGGCCCGTTGCGAGGAGATGCTCGAGTACGCCAAGACCGCCGACATGAGCTTGGTCGACTACCTGGGCATCGGCCCGCTCCACGAGACCGAGACCAAGCGCGACTGCGGACGCGCAGCCGATGGCTCCATCATCACCAAGAGCTTTGAGGACCTGGCCGCACTCCACGCGGCAAGCCCCGTGCCCATCGTGGTGGGCGGCGGCGTCAAGACGGCCGACCTGCCGCAGCTCAAGGCCACCGGCGTCGACGGCTTCTTTGTGGTGAGCGCCGTCTGCAGCGCCGACGACCCCTACGCCGCCGCCAAGGAACTCGTCGACACCTGGCAGCAGGCATAAGTCTAGGCCGAGCAGTTGCTCCGCGGCCTCATATCTTCAGCAATAGAAAGCGCATCCCAGTTTGGACCTCCATTCCGGGATGCGCTTTCCGCATGCGACCCTTACCCCGCCAGATACGCTTCCAACGCCGGCAAAGTCGCCTCCGCATCGCGGCGGCCGATCTGGTAGATGCGCTCGAGCTCATCGGGTTCGCGGCATAGCGACGGCACTTTCACCGATTCGCTCGGACGCACCACAAAGATATCGCCGGCAGCCTCGCGACGTGCCAGGTCATCGAGCGTGGCATTGTAAACCTCATGCCGATGCTCAAGCGCTGCGACAAACTCCGGGTAGTGACGGAACACGCGACGCAGCATGTGCATCACGCTGTTGGGCTGCTTCACAAAGCCCGCCGGCTGCGTGAGTACCACGATATTGCGGTCATACCCCTGCGCAAACAGCCATGCACTGGGAATAGAATCAGCCACGCCACCATCCAGATACTTATGCCCGTCAATAGCAACGGGACGCGTCGCCACAGGAATCGCCGACGATGCCCGGATCCACTCGATATCCCGCTCGTCGCCATAAGGCAGGTCGTGGTAGACAGCCTTGCCCGTCTCGATATCGGTGCACACGCACGTAAACCGCATGGGACAGGCGCGATACGCCTCCAAGTCAATGGGATCGCGCTCGATAGGCACCTCGTGATAGGCAAAATCGGCATTGAACATATCACCGGTCCGCAGCCAGCTTGCTACACCCGCATAGCGCTTATCGGCACAATAGGCCTTGTTATAGCGAATGGCACGGCCGATCTGGCGCGATTTAAAGTTGTAGCCAAACGCCGCGCCCGCCGAGACACCCACCATATGGTCGCAGGTCAAGCCGTGCTCCATCCAAACGTCGAGCACGCCCGCCGTATACATACCGCGGTAGCCGCCTCCCTCGAGTGCCAGCCCCACCGTGCGCGTCGTATCCGGCTGTGCCATGCGACCATCTCCGTTCCTGCGTTTAAAACCGGAACAAGTATACCCGTCAACATATATCGTCTCAGTCGCATTTTCATCGAACATCGCATCGTCGCGCTACCGCCTGTCGAATAATAGCCGCCCACAGCATGTGCACCCATATATAATTCTGCACTGTTGTTTATACTACTCAGCAGTTATCAACAGCGAACATTAGCCGGTAAATTAACCCAACAACGCAGCAAGGCGGGGGCCTGGATACACGCAAAGCGCCAAACAACAACGCGTGTGCACAACGAGCTCGCCCGACGCAATCCGCCCGACCTCAGAAAGCCGCTTACGACATGGATACTGTCAGCAATTACACCGAGACGCTCGAAGAAACCGTCCGCGGCCTTCTCAAACGTCAGGAGGATCTGATTAGGACCGCCTTTACCGACCAGCTTACCGGACTTGGCAACCGCGGCGGCTTTGCCCGTTCCCTCGAGGAGCTCTGGGAGCAGGACACCCCCGTTACCATGGCGTACATCGATATCGACAATCTCAAGCACTGCAACGACGTCTTTGGCCATGACGAGGGCAACCGCTATATTTTGCAGGTAAGCCTCTATCTCAAGCTGTATATGAAAGTGGACGAAGCGGCGTTTCGCATAGGCGGCGACGAGTTTGTCATCCTATCTACGATTGCGACCGAGGACGACCTCGCCGAACGTCTGGAACACTGCCGAACGGTCCTACTCAAAAACAACGATTCCGAGATGCCCCGCTCGTTTAGCTATGGAGTGTCGTATGCCGACCCCGCCCTGGGCGAAGCCCCCAATCGCATGACGCTCGATGCCGACCATCGCATGTACGACTACAAGCTACGTCATGCCATGCACCTTGATCGACGCAATATCACGCAAGTCCACGCCGACGACTTCGAAATAAGCGACCGTATTTTCGACGCCTTTTCGATGCTCAACGAGGGCCGCTATTTCTTTATCGAGAACTTGGACAAACATCGCACCCTTTGGTCGCAAGGCGCCTTGCGCGATCTTGGCCTTCCCTCGGAGCACATAGACAACTGTCGCGATTACTGGAAAACGCGCGTGCATCCCGATGACCTTGAGGCCTACATCAACGACATCGACCAGGTCTATAACGGCACCAAGCACCGTCGCGTCATGCAGTATCGTGTGCGCAATGCCGTCGGCGACTACGTCCTCTGCCGTGCTCGCGGGTTTCGCATCGACGGCGACGAAAATGTCCCCTCGCTCTATGTCGGCGAGCTCGTCAACCACTCACTTGCCGAAACCGTCGACGCCGCGACAGGCCTCGGCACCCAGCGCATGTTGGTCAATGCCATTGACGCCTGTCGTTGCGACCGTTGCGAGACGGGCCTTATAGCGGTGCGCGTTCGTGGCACGACAAAGCTCAACGAGCTCTACGGAGCCGAGGCTGTCGACAACATGCTCGCCGAATACGCAGGCCGCATGCTGTCGATCACCCGCGGCAGGAGCAGGGTCTACCGTTCACGTAGCGTCCAGTTCGTCGTGCTCAGCAATGACCTGGACCACGAGGCATTCGAGCAACTGACCCGCCACCTTAAAGAGGCCGTTTTCGCTCCTGTGCAAATCGCAGGCGACACCATTGCTCCCGTCTGTCTTGTCGTCCCGACCTTTTACGAACGCCTGGACTCCCAAGCATCGACTGTTTTGGGCGAACTCGATCGTCGCCTTCGCACGGCCGGCGGACTTGTTCCCAACGACAGTCTGCCCATACCCGAGATGGAACGCAAAGGCGCCGTCGCCGAGCACCTCGACATGCTCACAGGCCTCTACCGCCCCAGCGAGTTTATGCGCCGTGCCAATGCCTTCATCAAGGCAAGGCGCGACGGCGCTTGGTGTATCGCCACCGTCGACATGGGCCACATGCGCCTATTTAACGAATGGTATGGACAGGCCGAAGGCGACCGTATGCTTGCCGATGTGGGCACGGTGCTCAAGGATATCGAGAACGCCAACATGGGTGTCGCGGGATACTGGGGACAAGACGACTTTTGTCTGCTCATACCCTTTGAGCACGATTTCGTTCACCGTGTCTATGCGCGCGTGCGCGAGGCTGTAGCCAAGCACAACGACGGCGTAGGTTTTTGGCCGTCCATGGGCGTTTACCCCATCGACTCCAATGAGGAGATCACCATCGATGCGCAGGCGAAGGCCATGTTTACCAATCGGCGCGCAAAAAACGACTTTAAGGAGCGCATTGCCATTTTCTGCCCCGCGGAGTACGAGCGCGAAGTCGCGTTCCACCGCACGCTGACCGAATTCCAGTACGCGCTCTCAGATGGTCGTATTACCTACCACTTGCAGCCCCAGGTCGATATGGAAACCGGTGAGATTATTGGCGCCGAAGCACTCACCCGCTGGATTGACAAGGACGGCTCTCTCATTTCGCCCGCAACGTTTATCCCCGCACTCGAGGAAAGCGGCTTTGTGGTGACGCTCGACAAGTACATTTGGCAGGGTGTCGCCTCGTGGCTGCGCGAGCGCATCGATCGAGGGCTTCGTGTGGTTCCGGTTTCGCTTAATGTGTCGCGCGTGGATATCCTTGCCTGCGACGTTGCCGAGCATATGGGGGCGCTCGCCGCCCAATACAACCTACCGCCCGAGCTCATGCGTATCGAGATCACCGAGACGGCTTATACGGGAGAGTCCGAGGCCGTGGACAAACTGACGGCCGACTTGCACACCCGCGGCTTCTCGACCTATATGGACGATTTTGGCACCGGTCAGTCCACGCTCGCGATGCTCAAGAACGTCAACGTCGACGTCATCAAGCTCGACCGCGCCTTTGTACCCACCGATCGCGATCAAGGCCGCAGCACGCAAATCATTTCATCGATGCTCGAAATGGCGCAGTCGCTCCATCTGCCCGTCGAGGTCGAAGGCGTCGAGACAAATGAACAGGCGAACATGCTACGACAAATGGGCGCCCGCTACGCTCAGGGCTTCCTCTACTACCGCCCCATGCCGGCGAAGGATTTTGAGGCATTGCTCGATGGTGGCAATAACAACTGATACGCTCGCGCGCAAAACGCCACCGCCGAAGGGGGAATTTGCCTCCATTAGCTGACTTATATCCCCAATTCAAACCGAATTTGGGATATGATACAAACCATTGTTCCGCCCAAGGAGGTTATCCATCATGAACGAGTCATATCGCCTGGGTGAGCAATTGATTATTGCCTATCTCCAACGACTTGCGAATGGCATCTCGACCGCCGAACTCGATGTTGCCGCGCTGCCTGCTGAGCTACGCGCCGTTGGTGAGCAACTGCAAAAGACGCATGCCATCCTGCAACAAGAGCGCCGGCTGCTTGAGCGCAACGCCTATATCGATCCGCTCACCAACTTGGGCAACCGCAGCGGACTCGACCGTCACGTCGAGCAGCTCTGGCGCAAAGGCGACCCCTTCACCTGCGCCTATATTGACATCGACCATCTCAAGCATTGCAATGATAGGTTTGGCCACGCCGAAGGCAATCGCTATATTCTGAGCATCTGCCGCACGCTCTCCGAAACCATGGAGCACGATGAGATGCTGTTCCGTATCGGTGGAGACGAGTTTGTGCTTATCTCGCTCTCCGCAAACGAGACTGAGCTCGAGCAGCGCTTGGAGCAGGTACGTGCCGGGCTGATCGAGGCGAGCTCAGATGGCAAGGCGCCCATGATCGCCAGCTTTAGCTTTGGCTGCTCGCGCGTCGATCCACTTGCCGGCGACACGCGTCGCCAGATGACGATGGACGCCGATCGCAAGATGTATCGCTATAAGCTTATGCATCGTGTACAGCAACCGGAAAACAATGACGCGCCGCAACGCCCAATCGTCGATCAGCTTCCCTGCAACGACCGGGTGTTCCAAGCGATCTCCATGAGCTCCGAGACGCGCTATCCGTTCATCCTTAACCTCGATACTGGAGAATCGCAATGGTCGGTTAACGCCGTGCGCGATTTTGACCTACCTTCCCAGCACCCTTTTAACTCACTCGACATGTGGCTCGCCCGCGTTCATCCCGAGGACCGCGACAACGTACGCGCCGAGCTCGACATGGTGATAAACGGCACGTGGCACTTCCACTACATGCAGTATCGCGTAATGGATGCCACCGGAAAATACGCGCTTTGCGACTGCACGGGCTACCGCTTGGACGGCACCGATACCGAGCCCAGCATGTATGTGGGCATTATCGTCAACCGAAGCCTAGCGGATACGACCGACTCGGTAACGGGCCTGGGCGATGTCCACGCGCTGGTCAACGCTATTGGAGAGATGCGCCGCGTGCCGCACGAGGCAGGCTTTATTGCCATTAAGGTCGACGATATCGCCGAGGTCAATGCCCGCTTTGGATTCGATGCAGGCGACCGCGTGCTCGCCGAAAGCGCCGCCTGCCTCATGGATTGTTCGCGCGGCAAGGGCCGCCTGTTCCGCTCGACGGGGCCGACATTCGTGGCACTCTTCGATGAGCTCGGCCCCGAGGCAATCGATGAGATCGCAAGCGACATCGAACGGTTCCTAGGTTCTCCCGTGCTCATCGGCTCGCTTGAATATCAGCCGCCCATTCGCGTGGCGACGCTTCATCTGGACGCTGCCGATCGACAGCCCGTTTCCATTTTGAACGAGCTCAAAGCGCTACTTGAAGAAGCACCGCAGGTACCGGGCACCAAGCTGGACTAGCGACGTGGGGCGCATGATAGTTAATTTCCGATCTCAGGCGAACACATTGGGCAAATAGGTCGTACCCGCAGTTAGCCGAACGCCCCCCCGCAGTCTCTCCAGAGCCCGGGGACACCGTTATCCCAGTTGAAAGAATGGCGGAGATGCGGTTCGATGAGTCCGGTGGCCATACTCCGCCCACGCCCGACATCTTTTCCCAGGCAAAGTCGAACGGTCGGTCCGTCTATTCCGTTTCCCCTAGGCCAGGACAGCGGGGGTTCCGGAGCCGCCCATTACATTCATTCGGGAGGCGCTAAATTCATATGGGACGAGAAAGAGTTGGTCACCCGATTATTATGCCCGCCTTAAAAAGCAACCAAATATACGTCCCAATATCATTCCAGCACAACCAGGAATCCATTATTTGGCTAATTCAATAGCCCCCTCACCGCTCATTACCAAAATATGATCGGCGACATCGAGCAATCTAGAATCATGCGAAACGATCAAAAAGGCCTGACCTCGCTTATTTTGTTTAATGTACTCTATCAGGCAGCCACATGCCGATCCGTCAAGATCATTGGTCGGCTCATCGAGAATTACAAAATCCGCTTTTCGGCATAACGCCATAGCCAAGCGCAACCTTTGCAGCTCTCCTCCAGATAGATTAGAACATTTTTCCCATCTTTTTTTATCAATTGGTTCGAAACCGCATTCCTTGAGAAACGACGCCATTAACTCATAGCTGATGCCGTATTCATGCAAATAGTCTTCAACTGTGTCACCGGGGACGAAAGCCGTTTGCTGCATAGCAGAGAAACACTCCGACCGAACTCGGTCAAGATTGATAGCGGTCAACTTTGTGCAATCGTACTCGATATTGTCATTTGCGTGCTCGTAAAAACCCAGGAGCAGCTTTAATAGTGTGCTTTTTCCAACACCATTAGGGCCTGTAATTACATACGTTCTGCCCACGTCAAATTGAAGATTCACCCCGCAAGTTATATCAACCAGCTCTTCGTCGCGAATTAAACTGAAGTCTAAATCTAGGACCTGTATGCGGCCCACATTATTAACCGCAAGGCAATTTCGGTAATCCCGTTTTCGCGCCTTTATTTCATTCAGCCTAGCTATTGATGCCCTCGTTTCCTGCAAAGACTGAAAGACGCCGATATAGTATTTGCCACAGCTCATCAATAGGGAATAATAAGAATTTATCATGGTAAATTCCCCAATTGTCATAGCTCCTGTGGCTATTCTTGCTCCCGAAACCAGCAACAAAACAGCTTGAAATCCTGCCGCCGCCATACGATCGCTAGAACTTACTATACTTTGTACTTTCGCGAGTGCAAGAACTGAAGGATAGTACGCAGCATCAAACTGTTTTTCTACATGTTCGAAGCTGCTCTCATAACCGGCTAGCAGCTTAATCTCGAACGTCCGTGCGATACGTGATGCTATGGAGCTGAACAGGAACCCATCTTCCTCTTTCTTTTGAAATGAAGCGGCAAGCAGTGAAGGTTGAAGCATAAGCACCATAATACAATACGCCCCAAGAAGCGTTATGCCGACGGTGCATATCGATAAATCGAGAGAAGCGATTAGCAAAAAAACCGCAATCATTGTAATCGCATTCATGAACAATGGAATCATGTTTATGACAACAAACGATGTTATTGAAGAGGTGTCCGAGTTTATTTTCTGAGCAGAGTACAACGGGGAAGTCGACTCTATGTCCGTAAGTGGCAAATGTTGAAAGTCTGACACGATTTCTTTTAAAAAACTGAAATACGAGAGGTTCAGGACTGACGTCTGGAGCGTCTTTGCAAAGTAAGAGAAGACCGCCGAAATAATCCCCAATAATGCTATAGCAAAGGCTAAAATATAAATCGAATGCATGTCCTGACCGTAAACGAGCATATCAACAAACTGTCCGTTCAAATACGGTGACAGCGATGTCAGAGCATAGCTCACCAGAACCATGACCATCAGCATCTTTGCACCGTGGCATGACATCGTTGTTTTGACCACATGCCAGAACAACGCGCACTCGTCTCTCCGCCATTTGAAATGCATCATTATATCAACCACGCCTCTGAACAGGGCCTTTTATTTGAGTTGTCAATTATATTCAACCCTCTATCCAAAGAACTGTCCTTTCGCAGCCGTAACACATAGTAATAAACGCCTGCAGTGTGGTCATTTCGATAGAGTTCGTAAACATCATCAATTGCCTCATCTACTGATGTCCACCTTGTTGGATTAGCCAAATACGCACTCCATGCAACACCCTCAACAAACGAAGAGCATGGATAGACCTCGTCATATCCCAGCAAAGACATCGTTCCCGACAACTCGCTGCTCATTATGTCTTGCACTATTGAGACTGCATCCAGGCTGTCCTTATCAGCACAAGCCATCATTCCCACCATCAACGCGGTACCATCATCGCTTAAATAATCTGGGAGTTTTTCGATAATCTCGTTGCTAACTCGGCATCCATCAAATCCCCCATCTCCGACAAAAGGATATTCAAGTCCATTGGGAATGGGGACCAGCGGAGGATTTGCAACAATATAGTCGTATTTACTATCAGGTTCGAGCTTCTCATACAAATTCCCTTGAACCGTTTTTATCGCACCGTCCAGCCCATTCAACTTGGAATTAAGCATGTTAGTTGCACAAGTTTCGGCGTTTATCTCCACCGATGTAACCGTCATGCCACCCGCTGCCATGATCAGCGACTGAATCCCAGAGCCCGCACACAAATCAAGCCCCTTCTTCCCGAGCTGAGGAGACAGCCGCCTGGCAAGTCCTAATGAATCTGGGCCGAAATATCTTTTAGGGTTTGGCCGTGGAGCATCCGCGACAATCCAGACACCTCTATATCGATTTAAAACCAGACCCGTTGAGTGGACAATCCCGTCCTCTAAAATAACGATGCCAGCGTCCACTAATAGTTTAATCAGCTCAATAAATGGCTTCATTTCAGTCTGCGCCACAGACTCTCCAAGATACAGAAGCCTCACTAGTCCTCGATATTCTTGGTTTACTTTACCCGATGCAAATAAGTGCTCAACAACATAAAACCTATCCCCCGCCACGGATATGCCCTCGAGTAAATCTGTTAAGCCAACCCTATCAAATTCTTTTGACAATTGACTGTATTGGTCCATTTTGTCGTCCATCCCGCTTCCGCTGGCTATCGTCTCATAAACACAAACCTAACTAGCCGCACGAACGACAAAGAAGCCAAGCTGAAAAGAAGTAGAACCAAAGCTTCAAAAACACTGGTATTCCAATCGCGTACCCAGCCCTCTACCGCCAACAAAAAAAACAGCAGCCCCATCCATAACGTCACAGAAGAAATCAACTTTGCGTAAGGGCGTATATCAATCCCGCTCTCCCTTTTTGTGACATCATATCCAGCAATTGAGCAGAGCCATCTTCCTCTTCTGTATTGGATTGAAAGGATAATCAGGGCAATCGAAGTCATCAAGCAGACAGCATCCCCTGTTTCCATAGAACTTCCTTTGCTTTCCGTCCTAGTTTCGCATTCACAATCGAATCAAACCAAGTGTGAATTACTCGACAGCAACCGCCTTCGTATAAACCATAGCCGCTGCAGCAGCATTAACGACTGCGCCGTAGTTAACACCAACTACGATGTCATAAACTGCAACTGCCCAAACTGCAGCCGGGAATATAGCAACTCCCACCGCTGGCTCCGGATCTTGACTGCCACCATTTAAGTTAGGCTCTGTTAGACCAGGATTGACATACATGTGTCCCCACGGTGCCATATCTTTGACCCCGTAGACCGCGATGATGGGGGCAGCATGAACGCCGAAGACCTGGTCCCCAACTTCAAGAAGGGCATGGCGAACCTCAGCAAGACCGAGCG
>DBGEDL010000093.1:0-16271 GCA_048375035.1 Collinsella sp. | reverse complement strand
CGCCGGCGTCGAAGAGCTCGACGGCCCGCCTCCTGGACTCCAGGTCGTGCTTCGCCCTGAGGTCTATACTCATGGAAAACCTCCCATTTCCCGATGTCCAAGAAATGGGAGGCAGTTCACAGGCACCTTTGTGGTGGTTTTACCTGCAAAAATATGAATATGAGACATTTGTCACCTGCCGTTTTGGCGCTCAAAGGCATATGAATGTGATGTTGAGCGGAGCAGAACGGAAGGGGTGGGCCTATGGCGTCTCGTGGTTGCTCGTCTAATAAAATTGCGGGCGCGCTTATCGCCGTGGTGGTCCTTGCTGCGGCGGTGACGCTTGTGCGGGCATACGGCTTTGGTGCCCGTGCCGACCAGGGAAAGAACGCCGCGCAAGCGTTGCTGAACGATTGTGCTGCCGATCCGGTGGCAGTCAAGCTTATCGAGGACGGCGAGGCGCGGACGATCTATGAGACCGACGATGCCGAGCTGGTCGCATCGACTTTTGCCGCGCTCGACGATTGCACCGTGGGAGGTGCGGTGGATGAGCGGATGAGCGATGCCGGTCGCACGCTCGTCTTTGTCTATGAAGACGGCTCGGAGCAATCGGTGGAGTTCGAGGGCGGGAATATCGTGCTCGACAAGACGGCATATCGCCTTGACGGTGCCGATGAACTGTGGCGACAGCTAGCCGCCATCAAGAACAGCCAATGAAATGAGGGGTGTACGGGATGAGTGATTTGAGATTCTGCCCGGCGTGCGGGATGCAGCTGCCGCGGGTCGCCGGCGTGCCGGTGCGATTTTGCCCGGGCTGCGGTGTTCGGCTTGAGAGCGTTGAGGATGACCCGGGTGTCGCGGAACCCGCAAATGGGGCGGCTGCCGATGATGGCGCGGGCGAAGGTTGTGAGCCGAGCGCGAACGCGCCGGTCGATGTGCCGATGCAGGATGCCGACGCCGCGTCGCCGGTCCGCGACGTGGCCGCAGCGGATGCTCCCCGCGTCGGCGACCTTGAGCTCCACACCGCATGCGATGCCTCTGGCGGCCAAGCGCTCGCGCAAGTGGCGCTGCCGCGGGGTTGGCGTATCGAAGAGGCGCATCTTGAGCGCAGCGGTAGCTTCGACTGCCCGATTTCAGTTGGCGTGACGGCGGCAGGCCCGGCGGGCGAACGCATCATGTATCGCTCCGAGCTCTGCTACGTGGACGCGGGCGTCGTTGCCAAGCGTATTCCCACGCAAACCGAGCGCAAGGCGTTTCTGCACGTGGAGGCGGCGTGTGACGAGCTGGCTCAAGCCTGCGCGACGCAATTGGGCGCACGGGCGGAGGTTGTGGCCGAGCAACCCTATCCGTCGAGCGCGGCAGGCGATATCGAACATGAGCGTGCTCGCGTAAAGCGCGAGGCGGCAAACGACTTTGCGATTCAGGGCTTTTCGATGGAACCGAGTGATGTGATCTATGAGTGCCGCATGCGTCGATATCGGCTCGCGGGCGCCCCGGTGCCTACCGAGCTTGCGGTGGCGGCCAAAGTCGAGGGCTATGTGGCCTCGATTGGCGGAGTCGCGGGCTCTGTGGGTAAAGGCGTTGCCGCCGGGGCCGAGGCGCTGCTGGGCGCGGGCCTTTCGAGTGGGCTGATCGGCGGCGTTCTGGGCAAACGCCTGCGCGAGCGCCAGGCGGCTGCGGCGGCGGGTCAGCGCGCCGTGAAAGATCAGGCTCCGGATCAGGGCGATTACCCAGACGGGGCGCCGTTCAAGCTGGGCGCGGCCGACCTGTTGCAGTGGCGTATCAGGGACAGCTTCTGCCTGGTTGCGCCAGAAGGCCGTCTGGACGAGGCGGCCTCCACGGCGCTTGCCTCAATGGCGTCGACCCTGCGGCTCAACCCGGAGCTTGCGCGCGAAGCGTGCACTCAAAAGCAGCAGATGGTGCTCGAGCAGCGTCAGCGCACGCAGATGAACATCGCCCAGCAGCAACAGCAGTTCGCAGCCTGGCAGCAGATGCATGCCTCGCAGCAAGCGGCGTTCGACAGCTACCAGCAGGCTTGGTTTGAACGCAGCGATCGTCAACACGCTGCGAACATGGCCGCCAGCGCGGCCAATTTCTCCAGTGCGGGTGTGGGAACGGGCGCGGCCTCGTATTCCGATGCTATCCGCGGGGTCAACCATTACACCAGGCCCGACGGTACCGATGTCGAGGTTTCGGTGATGGCGGACCAAGCTTGGGTGAACGGCTCGGGCGACGTGATCGGCACGCGCGATGGATTTGAGCCCGGTTTTGGCTGGACGGAGTTGCCCCGTCAATAGCGTGAGCGGGCTATGGGTGGATCGGTGTCGAGGCGTTGCTCGGCACTGTGATAAGAAACGGGAAAGGAACAACGATGAGGGAGACGGTTATTTCGCGCACGGCGTTTGTCGCGGCGGCGGGAACGGCGTTGCTGACGCTTGCGGGGTGCGGTGGACAGCAGGCGCAGGACACGACGGGTTTTAACGACGATCGTCCGGTAAAGGACAAGATGGATGCGGGCTCGTCATCGGGCGATTCCGGTGATGCGGGCGGCGGTGCGGATACAGACAGCGGCTCGGCGGACGCGTTCGATACGTGGTCGGATGACTGCTGGGATGCGCACCGCAACATCAGCATCGCAGCGTTGCTCGAGCTTAAGGGCTGGCAGTTGCAGGAGTTTGCGTCGCAACAGGGTTATACCTGGCAAGATGCGCTCGAGATGTACGAGAACGAGGCAGGTCGCGTGCTCAGCGTCTGCAATATCAGCAAGGATGGCGCAACCGAATGGCTCGGCGAGGATGAAATCGGAAAGCTCGACAAGGGCGGCACCGGGAGTACCGTGATGTTTACGCTGCAGCTTGCGGGCTATTCGAGCTGCGAGGATGTTATCGCGGGCTTTTCCGTTCCGGTTGAGGACCGCGCGCAGATTACCTCGGGCTCGTGGATTGCGTGCGTCTACGGTTCCAACATGGCGCGTCACGTTGCCATGGTGAGCCAAATGGAAAACGGCGACTACCGCCTGGACCTCATTACCGAGGAGGCCATCAAAACCGGTACGTTTACCCAAGGCGGCGGTGCCCCCACGATTAACGAATTTTGGCAGGAGAAGACCGGGCGCGCGCTCGGCTAAGTGCGATGCGGCCAATAGCATAGCGAGGGACGAACATGATGAACGAGATGACGATGAGCCGTGCGGTCTTTGTGGCGGGCGCGGGCGCGGCGGCTTGCGCGCTGGCTGGCTGCTCGGGCACAACGGGCGGCGCCAAAGCAGCGAGCACGGCGGACGCCGCCTGCGTGGACGACAATGCTAACGTGACGGTCTATGCCGCGATCAACTTGGCTGGTGCCGATATGGTGCGCCTGCTCAAACATCAAAATTATGAGTGGCAAGGCGAGAACGTGGGCTACGGCGCCGTCGATGACGCGGGATTTTTCGCTTTTACCTTTTCCAAGGTTTCGGACGATGTGGACGAACTTGCGAACAGCGCGATACCGCTTTCGGAGTCCGAGTACGAGGCGCTTGAACCGGGCGGCGGAGACGAAAACATCGCGATTCTGCTCTCGGTGGGCGGCTATACGAAGGGCGAGCGGGCGCTCATCGGCGCGATTGGCGATGCGGCGATGGTGCAGGAGAAATGCACGATCGATGATACCCAGTATTGGCTGGTCAAGGCGCTTGACGGCCACCGCTACGTGATTATGGCCAACGACACCGAAGACGATGGCGATAGCGCTCATGACATCTATATCTACAATGAGGCTTTTATTCGAACCGGCTACTTGAGCGGCGGCGACCAGATCGATATCGATGAGCTCTGGAGCCGCCTGACCAACGCCTCGTAACGCTCCAAAACCACCACGAAGGGGATAGGCACCTTTGTGGTGGTTTTGCCTTAGGGCTGTCTGTTACAGCAGTTCGCCGTGGCGGGCTATGAAGCGGCGCTTTGTCAGCTGGGTCAGCGCAATATAGGCGGCGACGATGCCGATGAGCAGCGCAAAGAAGCTCGGCGGCAGCGGCATGAGGCCCAGTGCATCGGCGATAGAGCTTGCCGGCAGCCAGGTGACAAGCGCCAGCCCTAGCACGGTGAGCACGCACAGCGCGGGGGCGGCGTGGTCGCGCGGGCTCGGCAGGCGCGGGGAGCGCAGTATGTGGACCACGAGCGTCTGCGACCACATGGACTCGACAAACCAGCCACTCTGGAAAATCGCCGCAAAGGTCGCCATGCCGGCAACATTGCCCGCGGCGGCAAGCTCTGCCCAGCTCGCGCCCACGGCAGCGGGGCACACCACAAAGAAGAGCGCGGCGAACGTCACGATGTCAAACAGCGAGCTCACGGGGCCCAGTTCGAGCATAAAACCCTTGATGGACGCGGCGTCCCAGGCGCGCGGGCGGGCAGTCCAGGCGTCGTCGACGGTGTCCCACGGCAGCGCGATGCACACGATCTCGTAGACCAGCGACAGCAGCACCAGCTGCAGGGCGCTCATGGGCAAAAACGGCAGGAACAGGCTCGCGACGGTCACGGACAGCACGTTGCCAAAGTTGGAGCTCACCGTGGTCTTGAGGTACTTGAGCAGGTTGCCGTAGGTGCGACGGCCTTCGATGATGCCGCGCTCGAGCACGCCCAGGTCCTTCTGGAGCAAGATAATGTCGGCGGATTCCTTGGCGATATCGACGGCGGAGTCGACCGAGATGCCGCAGTCGCTCGCACGCATGGCGGCGGCGTCGTTGATGCCATCACCCATAAAGCCCACGGTGTGGCCGAGCAGTTCACGCATGACGCGCACCAAGCGCGCCTTCTGCAGCGGCGAGAGCTTGGCAAAGAGATGGGTCTGCTCGGCGCGCTCCGCCAGCTCGGCGTCGTCGAGCGCATCGATCTCGGAGCCCAGCAAAACGTTGCTTGCGTCGATGCCAATCTGCTCGCAGACGGTGGCGGCGACGCGGTCGTTGTCGCCGGTCAGGACTTTTACCGCCACGCCCTTGGCCTCGAGGGTGGCGACGGCGCCCGCGGCGCTCGCTTTGGGCGGATCGAGGAAGGCCAAAAAGCCCATCAGCACCATGTCGCACTCGTCGGCGATGCCAAACTCGCCCACGGTGCGCGGGTTGGTCTTCTGCGCCACGGCGATCACGCGCAGGCCCTCGGCATTGAGTCCTGCCACCTGCTTGCGAATCTGGGCAAGCTTCTCGTCGGTAAGCGGCTGAGCGGTGCCGTCCACCTCGACGTAGGAGCAAATCTCGAGCATTTCCTCGGCAGCGCCCTTGGTGACCATCTGGGTCTTTCCTTGGGCGTCGGCGACGACCACGCTCAGGCGGCGGCGCGAGAAATCGAAGGGCACCTCGTCGACCTTGGTGTAGCGGTCGCGCAGGCTCTGGCCCAGCATGGAATCGGGCGCGACGACCGAAGGGGTCATGTCGGCGCGGTCGATCACGGCCAGGTCGATGAGGTTCTTGAGGCCCGTCTGGAAGAAGCTGTTCAAAAACGCATGGCGCAGCACGCGCGTATCCTCGTTGCCGTCGGTGTTGAGGTAGCGCTCGAGCACGATGCGGTCCTCGGTGAGGGTGCCGGTCTTGTCGCAGCACAGCACGTCCATGGCGCCGAGGTTTTGGATCGCAGGCAGCTCCTTGACGATGACCTGGCGGCGGGCGAGGTCCTTGGCTCCCTGCGACAGACTCGTGGTCACGATGACGGGAAGCATTTGCGGCGTGATGCCCACGGCCACGCTCGTGGCGAACAGCAGCGCATCGATGACGTTGCCCTTGGTGGCGGCGTTGATGGCAAAGACTGCCGGCGCCATGACGAGCATCAGGCGCACCAGCAGCATCGAGACGCTCGAGACGCCGCGGTCGAACGCGCTCTTCTCGCCGCGCCCGTTGAGCATCTTGGCGATGCCGCCCAGGTAGGTGTCCGAACCGGTGGCCACGACAAGCGCCATGGCGGTGCCGTTTTGCACGGAGGTGCCGGTAAAGACGATGTTCTTGCAGGCGGAGAGCGGCAGCGTGGAGCTGTCGGCGCCTTCGACGACGGTGGCGACGGCGGTCTTCTCGACGGCCTCGCTTTCGCCGGTGAGGGCGGACTCGATCACAAACAGGTCGCGTGCGGTGATGATGCGGGCATCGGCCGGCACCATGTCGCCGGCGGAGAGGCGGATCACGTCGCCGGGGACGAGCTCATCGAAGGGTATCTCGATGCGCTCGCCGTCGCGCAGGGCGGTGCAGGTGTTGGAGACCAGGTCCTTGAGGGCCTCTGCCGCATTGCCGCTGCGTGCTTCCTGGATAAACTTCATGCCGCCCGATACCAGTAGCATGATGCCGATGACGATGACCGTGGAGGGGTCGCGCTGCGGCTCGGGCACGGCGAGCACGTCGATGTAGAGCGAGACCAGCGCGAGCGCGGCGAGGATGCCGGCGAAGGGGTCGATGAAGGCGTCGGCGATGCGGCGGGCAAGTGTCTTGGTCGGCGCCTCGATGGTGTTGGGGCCGGCGGCGTCCAGGCGCTCGGCGGCCTGCCCGGCGGTGAGGCCGTCAGCCGTGGCGTCGAGCAGCAGGAGGGAGTCCTCGGCGCTATGGGTGACGGCAAAGATGGTGTTCTTGGCAAGGCCGGCGTGAACGGCAGGGCGCGCCGTGCGGCGGCGCTTGGAGATGACTTCGAGTACCATGGCGGTTTTGAGCATCAGCATAGGGTCCTCCTTGCTAAAGGGAGTTAGCGTACGTGTCGTATTGAATTGCAAAAAACCTAGATGTCGCTCACGTCATGCTCGCGAATCACCACAAAGGGGACAGGCACCTTTGTGGTGGTTTTGACGATCTGCTGTTGGCGCTTATGCGTGCGCGGAATCCTTGCGGCGTGCCGAGGGCGACATGCAGGTTTTTCGACTAGGACTGCCTTCCATGGCACACCTCCTTAAGGCCGGGCGCAGCGCGCTTTGGGTATCTCGTACCCGTTTCAATCCGCCGATATTTTTGACGAGGGGGTTTGCCGTGTCAACCCCATTGTTCGGAAAATCATCGCCCCTGACAAAGTCCTTACAGAGTGCCGTGGCTCCAAAGCGCGACCGCATCTGCGTCCTGCCTGCGCTAAACTGGAGGGCACGTACGCGATTACGAGAGGAGCCCGCATGGAGGCTTACAAGCAAGAGTTCATCAAGTTTATGGTCGAGTCCGACGTTCTTAAGTTCGGCAGTTTTACGCTTAAGAGCGGCCGTCAGTCCCCGTTCTTTATGAACGCCGGCGCCTACGTGACGGGCTATCAGCTCAAGAAGCTGGGCGAGTACTACGCCCAGGCCATCCACGATAACTTTGGCGATGACTTTGACGTGCTGTTCGGGCCGGCCTATAAGGGTATTCCCCTGGCCGTCGTGACCGCGATTGCCTACCACGAGCTGTACGGCAAGGAGGTCAAGTACTGCTGCGACCGCAAGGAGGCCAAGGACCACGGTGCCGACAAGGGTAACCTGCTGGGCTACGAGCCCCAGGACGGCGACCGCGTGATCATGGTCGAGGACGTCACCACCAGCGGTAAGTCCATCGACGAGACCTATCCCAAGGTCAAGGCTGCTGCCGATGTCGAGATCAAGGGCCTCATCGTGTCCCTCAACCGCATGGAGGTCGGCAAGGGCGGCGTGACCACCGCGCAGAAGGAGATCGAGGCCAAGTACGGCTTCCCCGTCGCGAGCATCGTCTCCATGGCCGAGGTCGTCGAGACCCTCTACAACCACGAGATTGACGGCAAGGTCGTCATCGACGACGAGCTCAAGACCGCCATCGACGCCTACTACGAGCAGTACGGAGTCCGGGAGTAGTTACGCGGTTTTCCAAACCGCGTAACGGCTCGACGCTGCGCGCCGCCCAGAGCGACAATTTGTCATTCAAAAAGGCAAGGCATGACCAGAAGGTCTATGCCTTGCCTTTTTCATGCCAACTTGTTCGCTCTGGACGTCGCTCGCTGTCCGTCCTCTACCTGCGGCGTTGTCTTGCCCCGGATGCGGCAGTAGTCATTGGGGACGTTCTTGTTTGACTAGTCGTTTAAGAACGTCCCCAATGACTGGTCAGAGATGAGCGTGGGTAATCTCCCGGTTTTGGCCTGTGTGGGGGCTCAAAGTGGGAGATTATCCACGCTCGTGATTTGAGTGTCCGAAAATCCACGCTCGTTTGGTCGGTGCATGTCTACGCAGCGTAGGTTGTCGAGGGCTGTCTTCAAATGGATACTGGCTCTTGAACCGGTTCGCTCCATTCTTCCAATCTGATCGGACATCTCATGAACCAGACACCGCAAAGCAATGTCCCCCATACTTTTTTGGCAGCACATGCCATCAAGCGGCTGCGCGAAGATCGCGGCCTCACCCAGCGCGCCCTGGCGGAAAGCCTTGGCGTGACCGATAAAGCCGTCAGCAAGTGGGAGTCCGGCCGCGGCCTTCCCGACATTTCCCTCGTTGAGCCTTTGGCCCAGAGACTCGGCATAAGCGTGGCTGAGCTTTTGGCTGGTGACATTCGGGCCAACGCCAACCGTGCAGGCAATATGCTCAAAGGCGTCTTTTACGTTTGCCCTATCTGCGGAAACGTTGTGCACGCGCTCGGAGAAGGCAGCTTTAGCTGCTGCGGCTCCACGATGTTTCCCCAGGAGGCCGAAGAGCCGGACGCGGACCACGCCTTTTCCATCGAGCGCATCGAGGACGATTGGTACGTCACGCTCGACCATCCCATGACCAAGGATCATTACATTAGCTTTGTGGCATATGCGACTATGGATGGCATCTGCCTCAAGAAGCTCTATCCAGAGCAATCGGTGCAACCGCGTTTTCATATCACCGGACGCGGCAGAATGTACCTCTACTGCAACCAGCACGGACTCTTTGTTTTGCCGACGCCGCCTATCCGCAGATGGCGAGCGGATGACTAGCGTCCGTCGTCCCCTCCTGCGTCAGCGAGTTGCGGTGGAATAGTTCCTGAAAGTGTTGCTCGGGGCCCTTTTGATCACTTCCAAAAGCGAAGCAGTCAAAATAGCCCGTCCCAAATTAGCTACTCTTGCACCAAAAATGAGCGTCCGAAAATCCGCGCTCGTTGCTACCTGAGGCCTGGGAGGCGGGTGTAGGGGAATGAGCGCTCTAGGAACTCGGCGCAGCGGGCGTAGTCTTTGGCAAAGTAGCTGCTGTAGAGCGAATCGAGCACGTATTGCACGGCGATGTGGCTGGCGAACTGCGTGATGCGGTGCGTCATGCTCTCGTGGTCGCTCACCGTGAGGTAGGCGGCAAAGCCGGGGTGCAGGCGCGCACAATAAGGTGTGCCGATGACAATGACGGGAACATGTCGGCTGCTGAGGATCGGCAAGATTTCCTTGAGGTTGGGCGCAAGGCCGCTGTAGGAGATTACGATCGCCACATTGCCGGAATCCGAGGCGAGCGCCGTGCGCACCTGGGCCTCGGTGCTGCTGTAGCATGTGGCGCTCTTGCCGGACGAAAGCAAGCGGTCGCGGAACATCCCCGCTGGATAGAGGTTGTGCGAGCCGGTGTAGATATCGACCTGCCGTGCCTTCGCGATCAGTTTGGCGGCGTGGTCGAGCTGCGCGGGGTCGAGCATCTCCTGTGTTTCGGCCAGCGTGGTCTGGTAGAGCCCTTCCATGCGTTCCATAACCTGTGCAGGCGTGGACGTGGCATCGAAGGGAAAGTTGATATCCACGTCGCGGCGGTTGCCCGCCTCGGTCGCCAGGCGGATGAGCTCGACCTTGAGGTCCTTAAAGCCCTCGAGGCCGAGCTTTTTGCAAAAGCGGTGCACGCTCGCGACCGAAACGTTGGTGCGGGCAGCAAACTCCTTAATGGGTAGTCCACGGATCTCCCCGCCCATGGCAAGGGCCGAGATGCCGAGCTGCTGCTCGGTAGGGGTTAGGCCCTGCGCCTCGGTAATCTTGCGTTTGATATCCATTCGAACTCCCGCACTCGCCAAACCTGCCAAAAAGGGACAGGTTTATTTTGGCAGGTTTTGCCCGCGAAGGGTAACGGGGCCGAGGACACCGCTGGGCGCGACGGGCTCGGTGAGGGCGAAGATGTCGGGAATCGCATGGTCGAGCGTGTTGATGACATCGATGGTGAGCTCGTGCGTGCCGGCGGCAAGTGTGCCTGTCGCAAAGCGATAGGGTGGGCAGATGCGCGTGCCGAGCGTTTGTCCGTCGAGCGTGAGCGTTGCGACTTCGTAGACATCCCCTAGGTCAATGACGGTGTGGGCGAGGTCGTCGGCCAGCTCGAACGACGTGCGATAGCGGAACGTACCACATACGCCGGGGAACTGCTCGGCCGTGAGGTCACACAGCTGCTCGAGCTTTTGCGGCTCGCCAAAGGTTCCATCGCTGCCGGCAGGGGAGAGGGCAACGGTCCACGGTCCGTCGATGCTAAGGCAAACCGCATCATCCGCATTCGTGTTCGCCCCGTCATCGAGTCCGACCTCGTCGCCCGTTCCCAGAACAACAACGCAGCTCTCGAAGGGCGCCAGCTCCAACACGCTGTCAAACGCAACGGGCTCGGTGCCGTTCAGCAGGTCGAGGCGCGTTCCGCAAAGGCGCTCGCCCTGCGGAAGCGAAACGGCACAACTAATGTGCTCGCGCGGGTGCTCGTTGACCAGCATGAAATAGGTCTCGCCCGCACGCTTGTAGCGAAGTGCGCGCAGCCAGGGCTGTGGCCTATCGGTCACAACGGTCTGCAGCCCCGCGTCTGCCAGCGCGTCCGCCACATCGGCAAGTGGCGTCGCGGCAAGACCGCTCAGCTCGACCGCGCCATCCGCGTTATAAAGAGCACTGGGCACTTCGTCAGCAGCGAGCACCGTGACGCCCGCGGCCATCATGCGCCTCACCGCTTCCGCTGTTGCCGCGCCAATAAACGAGGCGCCGGGCATGACAAACGCCTGGTAGCGGCAGCCGTTAACAGCCAGCATTCCATCGGCAATCGAAACCTCGTAACGCCCCTCATCATCAAAAGCCTCGGCAGGCACAAAGTCAAAATCGATCTGCGCGCGCGTGAGCTCGGCCGCCACGCGCTCGATGGGCATGGCGTCGCCGGCCCATTCGGCATCGGCATGGTACAGGATGGCGACGGGGCGAGCGGCGTTGCCTCCCGAAAGGAGCGTCGCCGTGCGATTCATATAGCTCATGAGCTGGCCAAAGTGCGGCCACTGCGGATTGTTACCGTGTGCGTAAAAGTGCGGCGGGCAGTCCCAATCGGGGAAAGGTGCCATGCTAAACGCGTGCGGCGTAAACCAGGTGATGCCGCGGACGAGCATGTGGTCGGCAATCCATTTCATCTCGCGCAGGCCCTCGTGCCAGCCAAAGGCGCCAAAGACCTCGGCCATGCAGCGCCCCTGCTTTTTGGGGTCGAGGCGCGCTGCCGAAGATCCCAACTTGGCGAGCGCGTACGTAAAGAACTCCATGTTCCATGCGCCGTGGAAGTAGCTGTAGCGCCCGCGGTCAATTCCGGGGGCAAGCTGGTTGATGACCACATCCACGCCAGCCATGTCCTGCCCCGCGACCGCGCGGAAGTAATGTCCGGCGCCCTGGCCCAGGCGCGTGTGGCAACTCTTGTCCTCGATCACGTGGCCAATGTGCATAACGCCGTGCGCGCGGCACCAATCGCCAATCTGCTCGTCAAAGCAGCTGCGGTAGAGCTGCGTAGCAAGGTCCATATAGGCGTGGCGAACCTGGGCGCCGTCTGCCTCGCGCGTCCAAAGGCCGTGCAACTTGGTAAGCCAATTCTCGCCAAGCGCATCGTGTAGGCGGCGGGCAAGCTCGTCCGACCACGGCAGCGCCAAGTCGCTTCGCCCGATAAAGCTGCTGGTAGAGGCATCGTCAAGCGTGGTGCCCTTCTCGTTCATAAAGCCGGGCTCGTCGGTAAAGAAGCCCAAGATCGTTTTGCCAAACTCGTCGCCCAGGTGCTCAAACGTGGACTCGTAGACGGCATCGATCAACACGCGGCACGAGGCAGCATCGACCATGTTGATATGCTCGTCGCGAAAGCCGGTCTTTTGGCTGGTGACGTACAGCTCAATCGTGGTGATGCCGGTGGGGGCGTCAAAACGCAGGCGGGCGGGTGCGCCATCGTCACCATGCTCAACAGCGAGCGCAAGGTCGAGCGGCGTACCAGCGGCATCAAAAGCCGCCACGCCCACAAAGCGCTCGGTGGGGTCCATGAGATTACCGAGCTTGATAGTCGTGGACGGTTGGGGACCAACAACCGTAATCGTGCGATGCTTGAGCACGGTTTTCTTGAGCGCGGGGTCGACGCCATCGCCCGCAAGCGCGCCGTTGGCATAGCCTGTGGGGAAGTGGGCGTCGTCGAGCAGCCAGATCTTTAACCCCAGGCGCTTGCACTCGCCGATGATAAAGCGCAGGTCAGACCACCAGCCGTCGCGACAGAAATCGGGATGCGTGCGCGATTCCAGGCAAACCTCGTGGATGTCCGCCCCGGCGATCTGCTCCAGATACTCGGTAATCGTCTCGCGCGCCTCGCCCTTGAGCCACAAGAACGGAAGCACGTGGTTGTCGTAGGTGCCGCCAAGCACCTGCTCAAAATACGCCGCCATATACGCTCCTCCAAAACCGGCCTTTCAAATCCATTGAAGTCAGAGTACGCCGAGCGCGCCGCCCTGCTAATATCAAAACCACGGCAGAATATGACCGAATCAACGATGGGAGCACTATGGAGCTCGCGCGCTTGGATAACCTGCTACTCGAGCTGACCGACAGTGAACGCGCCTATCGCGCGGGCGCCCATTACGACTGGAGCGATGCACTCGGTCAAGGTAATCAGGCAGATATTGATGGCCGATTCATTCGTAAAATTGGCAACCCAACGCTCGCTCTGCACCAAGAAGGCATGCCCGAGGGGCTATCGATTGTTCGCAACTCGCGCTTCAATCCTGTGCCGGAACACGTGCACGATTATGTCGAAATCAGCTATGTCTATCGAGGACGAGCGCCGCAGATCGTCAACGGCGCGCCGCTCATGCTCGCTCAAAACGAGGTCCTCCTGCTCGATGCCGCCTGCCCGCATGCTGTTGGCGAGCTCGGTGAGCACGACATAATGCTGAGCGTCATCATCTCGCGGCCAATGCTGCGCCGTAGCCTGGAGCAAAGCCTTTCGCCCACAAGCGCGGTCTCGCGGTTCCTGCTCAACGCCCTCACGGACGAAACCGACCACCGCGGACACGTGCATTTCCATACGGGCGGCAGCCGTCGCGTGCGCCGCTACATGCAGGAGATGCTGTGCGAGCGTCTGGACCCCACGCCAGCGAGCCCCCAGATTGTCTCGAGGCTGTTTGAGCTGCTGTTGGTCGAGCTCATGCAAAGCTACGAGGCCGGTCTTCTGCGATCGGACGCGCCCGCGCTGCCATCGGCGCAGGTCGCGGCTGCTATGGGCTATATCGAGCGTCACGCCTGCGATTGCGCGCTCGACGACCTCGCCCGCCATCTGCACCTGAGCCCCAACTACGCAAGCGCCCTACTCAAGCGTCAGACAGGCCGCACATTCATGCAGCTCGTGCAGGAGGGCCGCCTGGCGCGCGCAGCGGCACTGCTCGACGCCGGTGCCACGGCAGAGGCGGCTGCGCGCGAGGCGGGCTATGCCAACATGAGCTTCTTCTACAAAAAGTTTGCCGAGCGCTATGGCTGCACGCCGGCTGCCTATCGTCAGCGTTTTCCCAGATAAAACCGACCAAAATAAACCTGTCCCTTTTTGGCAGGTGTCAGGAAGTGTCAGGGGCGGGCAGGCGGCGGGGTGCCGCTGCGAAAAGAAGTATCGGGTTTGGCGCCCCCGCCTCCGCATGTCTCCCGCGTGGGCGATACTCGGCTTATCGACCCACGATGCAAAGGAGATGCTCATGGCAAACATCAAGTTCCCCGAGGGTTTCTATTGGGGTGGCGCCACCGCCGCCAATCAGTTTGAGGGCGCTTGGAACGTGGACGGCCGCGGCGCTTCCGTCGACGACCACTTCCTGGGCGGCAGCTACAAGGAGCCGCGCCAGATCACGATCGACATCGATCCCAACCGCTTCTACCCCAACCATGACGGCATCGACTTCTACCATCACTACGAGGAAGACATCGCGCTGTTCGCCGAGATGGGCTTCAACATGTTCCGCATGTCCATCTCTTGGAGCCGCATCTTCCCCAACGGCGACGATGCTGAGCCCAACGAGGCCGGCCTCGCCTTCTACGACCGCGTTTTCGACTGCTTGCGCGCTCACAATATTGAGCCGCTCGTGACCCTCTCGCACTACGAGATGCCCTATCACCTGGTCGAGAAGTACAACGGCTGGGCGAGCCGCGAGCTCATCGGCTTCTTTGAGAAGTATTGCCAGACCGTCTTCGACCGCTATCAGGACAAGGTCAAGTTCTGGCTCACCTTCAACGAGATCAACTGCGGCACCATGGACATGGGTGCCATGATGGAGACCGGCCTGATCCAGGGCTTCGAGGGCCCGGCAAGCGCCATCAAGACCACCGCTCAGCAGCGCTTCCAGGCCCTGCATCACCAGTTTGTCGCCAGCGGCCGCGTCGTGCGCTACGCCCACGAGCACTACCCACAGTTCAAGATGGGCAACATGGACTGCTTTATCCTCTCCTACGCCGCCACGTGCGATCCGGTCGACGTGTTCGCCACGCAGCAGCAGATGAACTCCATGAACTGGTACTGCTCCGATGTACAGGTGCGCGGCAAGTACCCGTTCTACGCCAAGCGCTTCTGGGCCGAGAACGATGTCGAGCTCGCGATGGAGGACGGCGACCTGCAGGATATCGCCGATGGCAAGGTCGACTTCTACACCTTTAGCTACTACATGTCCGGTACCGTGGGCACCCACAAGGACCACGAGATGACCGAGGGCAACATGACCTTTGGCGGCAAGAACCCCTACCTGGAGTCCACCGACTGGGGTTGGCAGATCGACCCGCTGGGCCTGCGTATTGCGCTCAACGAGATTTACGCCCGCTACGAGATTCCGCTGATGGTGGTCGAGAACGGCATGGGCGCCTACGATGAGGTCGAGGAGGACGGCTCCATCCACGACCCGTATCGTATCGCTTACTTGCGCAGCCACATCAAGGCCATGGGCGAGGCCATTGCCGACGGCGTCGACCTGATCGCCTACACCTGGTGGGGCCCCATCGACCTGGTTTCCGCCGGTACCGGCGAGATGCGCAAGCGCTACGGCTTCATCCACGTCGATAAGTACGACGACGGCACCGGTACCTACGAGCGCCGCCGCAAGGACAGCTTCTACGCCTACCAGAAGATCATCAAGTCCAACGGTGCCGAGGGCCTGGAGTAGGTAGGTTCCGGCTTCTGAGTTCCGGCGTTCTACCGAACGCCGGACCGGCGGCCGATTACGTGACCATGAATGTCGACGACGACGGCATCTGGAACGCCTTCGTGCATCTGGGACTCATCGAGGATTAATCAGCAAAACGGGTATCGATGGGGCAAAGACGTCGGCGGAGTTTTCGATTCGACTCCCCACCTTAGTTTTTGGTCCAATTGGCACTATAATCACCATAGGCATGCGCACTACGTTGCGCTTAATCAAGAGGAGAAAACGTATGGGTCTGTTTGACATGTTCAAGAAGAAGGCTGAGCCCGCGGCTGCCGCTGCTCCGGCCTCCATCTCTGCTTCTGCCGGCGCCGACGTGCTGTGCTCGCCCGTCAAGGGCAAGGTCATCAAGATGGCCGATGTGCCCGATCCCGTCTTTGGTGGCGAGGTTCTGGGCAAGGGCTGCGCCGTGTGGCCCGAGGACGATCTGGTCTACGCTCCCTGCGACGGCAAGGTGACCGTCACTATGGGTCACGCCGTGGGCCTGCAGTCCGATAGCGGCATCGAGGTCCTGGTGCACGTTGGCGTCGATACCGTCAACATGAACGGCGACGGCTTCGAGGGCTTCGTCAAGGCCGACGATGTTGTGAAGGCCGGTCAGCCCATGCTCAAGATCGATCGCGCCAAGATCGCCGCTGCCGGTTACAAGGACTGCGTCGTCGTGGCCGTGTCCAACACCGCCGAGTTTGCCGATGTTGAGCTCGCCGTCGAGGCTGATTCCGCTGTCGCCGCCGGCGACGCCATCGTCAAGGTTGTCCGCAAGTAAATCGCGGCATCGCATAATGTCTAAGGGTGGTCGGATTATCCGGCCACCCTTTTTTATTCAAGACTTTAGTCTGCTGGCCGCGCAGCGGCCAGCTTTAAACCACCCGCTACGCGGGTGGAGACAAACGGCTTTACAAAGCCACCCCTCCGACCGATATTGACGATTGTTCAGGCCGTCAAGAATTCGAGT
>DBGEDL010000092.1:0-4406 GCA_048375035.1 Collinsella sp. | reverse complement strand
TCTACAACGCCGAGACCGGTATGTACGAGCTCAAGGGCGAGGGCGTGGAGTACACGAGCGCCCAGATGGTTGATTACTGGGAGAAGCTCGTCGACGCCTATCCCATCATCTCCATCGAGGATGGCATGGCCGAGGAGGATTGGGACGGCTGGGTTGAGCTCACCCGTCGCATCGGCAACAAGGTGCAGCTGGTGGGCGACGACCTGTTCGTCACCAACACCGAGCGCCTCAAGAAGGGCATCGAGCTGGGTGCCGCCAACGCGATTCTGGTCAAGGTCAACCAGATCGGCACGCTCACCGAGTCGCTCGAGGCCATCGAGACCGCCAAGGAGGCCGGCTACGCTTGCATCGTGAGCCACCGTTCCGGCGAGACCGAGGACTCCACGATCGCCGACCTGGTCGTGGGCGTCAACGCCGGTCAGATCAAGTCGGGCGCCCCTTGCCGCAGCGACCGTATTGCCAAGTACAACCAGCTCATCCGCATCGAGGACGAGCTCGAGGGCAGCGCGCGCTATGCCGGCAAGGCCGCGTTCTACAACATTCGCTAAACGGGCGAATTTGGCGAGGGGGAGGCTGACTCGGTTCCTCCTCGCCTTGGCTGGATGCCGCAAAGCACTATGGGCGCTGGGCCATACGGCTCAGCGCCTTTTTTATGTCGAGCAAGGGCCGCCGAAGGCGTTGCGCGCGCTCGTGCTATAACTAAAGGACTTAGCGCAAACAAACCTCAACCGCACAAGGCGCACATGGATCAGATTTACGACAACAGGTACTATTCCGCCGGTTCGCGTGAGCCGTCGTCTCGTCGTGCGCGTACCGCACAGCTTGGCGGGTCTGGTTATGCTGGTGCTGATCGCTCCAGGTATAGCTCGCCGGCGACTTCGCATCCCAATGCTCAGCCAAATAGTTCCTCGGATAGTCCGGTGCGCCCATCGCGTTCCAAGCATGCGTCGCGCCCTTCGACCCAGGCGTCCGACAAGCCGCGCCGTCCCTCAAGTCGTCTTTCCGGCTCGGACTTTATGCACTACGCCAACGACAACGCAGCGGTCAAGGCAATTTACGACTTTACCCACGGTCCTCAGCGAGGGCTATTCATCGGCATTGTCGTTGTCCTGGTGCTCGTGAGCCTGTATTTCCCCGTGCGCGATCTGTACGTGGCAAAGCGCTCGAGCGATATCTTGGCCAAGCAGGTCGAGATTCGTCAGCAATACAATGATGAGCTGCAAAAAAGCGTCGACAAGCTGCTCTCGGAGGAGGGTATCAAGGACGCGGCATCCGAGGACTTGGGCCTGGTGATGCCCGGCGAGAAGAGAATTGAAGTGCAAGGCCTGGACGACGATTCGGATTCGTCTTCGAGCAAGAAGTCGTCGAACGCCAAGAAAGCCAGCGAAGTTGCCAAGGAAATCGAAGAAGTCGGTAAGGACGCGCCGTGGTACATCCAGGCGCTCGACATGCTGTTTGGGTTTAACGGTGTCGAGGGCCAGACGGTCGTGTCCAACGGCAAATAGCGCCCAGAGGGGAGCCCGCAATGGCAGATTGCAAACGCTATAAGGTAGCCGCGATCGACCTGGGAACGGTGTCGTCGCGACTGGTGTTGGCCCAGGTCGAGGGCGGGGCGATCGTGGGATCGTCCAAGCATACCGAGATTACCGACCTGGGCGAGGGTGTGGACGCGACGGGTCGCTTTTGCGAGGCGGCTGTCGAGCGTGTGCTCGCTGCGTGTCGCATGTTTGTGGATGAGGCCCGTGCCTTTGGGGCCGCGTGCATCTGCACCACGTGCACGAGCGCCGCGCGCGATGCGTCCAATGCCGCGCTGCTGCTGGACGGCCTGCGCGATCTGGGGCTTGAGCCACAGGTGATTCCGGGCGAGGTCGAGGCGCGCCTGACGTTTTTTGGCGTGGCGCACGACTTTGCCGGCGAGCGCATCATTGTTGCCGATTCGGGTGGCGGATCCACGGAGCTCGCGACGGGCGTCTATGCGCCGGAGCGTGGGGTCTTTGCGCTGGAGGGCACGCGTTCGCTGGACATCGGTTGTCGCCGCGTGACGGAGCGGTTCTTCTCGGCGCTGCCGCCTGCGGACGGCGAGCTTGCTGCCGCTGCCGCGTGGGCAGGTGAGCAGTTCGCCGCCTATTTTGAAGGCCTGCCCAGCGACTTTGAGCGCGCCGAACGCTTGGTCGCAGTGGGCGGCACGGTGACTACGCTGGTGGCTCTGATCCACGAGCTGGAGCCGTACGATTCGAGCTTTGTGCACCTGCGCGAGCTTTCGCTGGAGCAGGTCTCGGCCGCTATCGAGCGCATGTCTGTGTTGGACGCGGAAGGCATCGCCGCGCTACCGGGTGTACAGCCCAAACGCGCGGGCGTGATCTTGGCTGGTGCCGTGGTAATTCGCGAGCTCATGCGCGCCGGCAACTACGACACGCTCACCGTAAGCGAGAACAGCCTGCTCGCCGGTATGGCCGCCACCATCAACGAGACCCTCGACGGCGCGACCCCCACCATCGCCTGGACCCCCAGCCTCAGCACCCTTTAAAAGTAGTCAAAAAAGCTCTGTCCCAAATGAGCTGCTCTGCAGTTGACGGCACCTAAAGGAAACGAGCCCGCATCCCTGGGGGACACGGGCTCGTAAGCACTACATGGTAGGGGCGGTGGGACTCGAACCCACAATCCTTGCGGCGAGAGATTTTAAGTCTCCTGCGTATGCCAATTCCGCCACGCCCCCGTGAGACTAGAAGTCTAGCACAAGCCGTCCGTTACGCGTTGACGGCCATCGAGTGCCGGCCCGACTTTTCCAAGTACTCGGCAAACTTGGCCTCGTCGCCTTTGTTCTTGTACTGTAGGGCCAACAGGTACTCCAAGCGGCAACCCTTAACCTTATCGTCGCCGGCCTCCTCGAGCATGCGCTCCAGCTCGGGAATGTCGTTGTGGCGCTTGAGGATCATCGTGTCGTACATCAGCTGACACTCGTGCGCAACTGCCTCGGCCTGACCGCCCTCAAAGCCCTTGATCTCGTGAAGAAGCTCCTTGGACTTTTTGCGGTCCTCCTGGCCAACGTAGTAGTTAAAGGCCTTAATCACCAGGTCGACGCGCTGCATCTTGGGGAGGTTGAGACCCAGCAGCAGGTCGAACATCTCGCTGGCGCGGTCGTGGTCCTCGCGCAGCAGATAGGAGTTCAGACGCAGGTAGTCGCGGTTGTAGCGCGGGTACAGCATGCTGGTGAGTTTGCCGTCGAGCAAACGATCGAACTCATCCCACTGCTTGGCGGCCATCAATTGCTGCAGGCGTTTAAACGTGGTGCGTTTTTTGACGCTAAAGAACACCGACACGGCGATGCAGATGATAACGACGGCGGTCCAGAGGGTGCGGGAATCGGGCATATTAGGGTCCTTAGTCGCTCATAAAGCGAGCGGTATGGCAACACGTACTAGATGTATTATACGCAGCGCGCAAGCAAACTGGCATAAAAGCTCATCGAGGCTGAGTGCCATCGCTCGCTGCGGTACACTTACCTAAAGTAAACCATGAAGGGAGACATTACCTATGAAGAAGATCGTTTTGGCTTGCGGTGCTGGCGCTGCTACTTCCACGCTCGTTGCCCAGAAGGTCGCTACCATGCTCGACGCCAACGGTTATGCCGGCAAGTATGAGATCGTGCAGTGCGCCATCTCCGAGGCCAAGGACGCTTGCGACGAGGGCGCCGACCTGCTGATCGCCACCACCGTTGCCCCCGAGGGCCTCACCTGCCCGTACGTGAGCGGCGTGCCCTTCATGACCGGCATGAACCGTGTTGCCGCCGAGAAGGCCGTTCTCGACGTCATGGCTCAGTAGGCGCGACCTCGCATGAGTGAGCAGAGCACCAACCCGGTTGAACTCTTTGACATGCGCGTTGCCCATGTGGGTATCAACGCCACCGACCCGGCCGACGCCCTGGAGATCGCGGAGCTGTTCTCGACGATGATGGGTCTGCCCGTCATCGAGACTCCCGTTTCGTACTTTAACGATTCGCTGGTCGAGATCATGAAACAGAACGGTCGTGGCACCAAGGGCCACATTGGCTTTGCCGTCAACGACATCGATGCGGCCGAGAAGTGGTTTGCCGAGCGCGGGCTCGAGGTCAACGAGGAGTCGCGCGTGCTGCTGCCCGACGGCGGCACCAAGCTCGTGTACTTTAAGCGCGAGTTCGCCGGCTTCGCCGTGCATCTGTGCCGCGAGTAGTGCACAAGCTGCCATAGCTAGCAAAAAGGGATAGGGCCGCGTGGCCCTATCCCTTTATTAGAGGCTTTAGCCTGTGCGGGGCGCGCAGCGCGCCGCATCAGAAACCACCCGCTATGCGGGTGGGGCCAAACGGCTTTACAAAGCCGCCCCCTCGCCGGACACTTGCGATTGTTCAGGCCGCAAGGAATCCGAGTCGA
>DBGEDL010000091.1:0-21708 GCA_048375035.1 Collinsella sp. | reverse complement strand
CGCCGGCGTCGAAGAGCTCGACGGCCCGCCTCCTGGACTCCAGGTCGTGCTTCGCCCTGAGGTCTATACTCATGGAAAACCTCCCATTTCCCGATGTCCAAGAAATGGGAGGCAGTTCACAGGCACCTTTGTGGTGGTTTTGCTGCTAAATGGCAGGTAGGATGTCGGTCAGATTGTCGATGATAACGTCGGCGGCGGACTGATCTAGGTTGACGCCCTCGTGCGGACGCAGCGCCAGGACGCGGGCGCCGGAGCGCTTGCCGGCCTCGATGCCCAAAGGCGAGTCCTCGATAACCAGGCACTCGGAAGGCTCAACCCCCAGTGCTTCCATGGCACGCAGGTAGATCTCGGGGTCGGGCTTAAACGCACTGCACTCGTGACCGCTGATGGTGTAGTCCAGCACGTCGGCGATACCAGCAATCTCCACCAGCTCGTCAATGAGCTCGCGATAGGACGAGCTCGCGATGGCACACTTCACGCCGCGCTTGTGCAGCTCACGCATCACCGACTCCGTCTGCTCGTTGAGTAGCTCGGCATACGGAACGGGATGAGCGGGGCAATATCTTTTTTTATATTCCGTGAGCAATTCCTCGCGTAACGTGAGATTGCCAGGAACTAGAGCTTCCCAGATTGCCGGTTCATTAGACCCCGAAAGATCTGGAATTCTATCGTACGTAATGCCATGCTCCTCCATAAACGCCACGCGGCGACGGTTGTAGAACCACTCGGTATCGACCAGCACGCCGTCCATGTCAAACAGCACTGCTTTGATCATACGCATCTCCTCCCACCTGCCAAAAAGAGACAGGTTTATTTTGGTAGGTTTTATCTTGGGTTTTGCGACGCGACAGGCGTGCCCTCCCCAAAGCAAAAAAGGGGACGGGGCGCAAACCCCATCCCCTCTCAATCAACCCGTAAGGTCTACTTACTTGTGATTAGTAGGAAAGCTTCCACATGTAGCGACGCATGGTCAGCGGGTGCTGACGGGCCTCGGCGATCTGGTTGCCGTACTCGCGCATAACGGCGAGGTGCAGCAGCGGGTTGAAGTAGGTGACGACGCTCGCGGGCACGGCGTCAG
This sequence comes from Collinsella sp., assembly GCA_048375035.1. Classification (GTDB taxonomy): domain Bacteria; phylum Actinomycetota; class Coriobacteriia; order Coriobacteriales; family Coriobacteriaceae; genus Collinsella. Next base: position 20,630 of record DBGEDL010000091.1, on the reverse strand, counting down.
CCAGGCCGTAGTCCTTGGAGTCGATCAGAGCGACCTTGGCGCCCATGCGCTCAAGGAAGGTGAGGGCGCGGGCGTCCATCGGACGGGTAGCGCCATCGGACATGAAGAAGACGTAGGGCTTACCCTCGGTGGAAACCTCGAACGGGCCGTGGAAGTACTCGCCGGTGTTGTAGGCGGCGGCGTCGATCCACTGCATCTCGGTGAACAGGAAGGCGGCGTGAGAGTAAGCCATCTTCTCGGAGGCACCAGAGGCCATGAAGTAAATCATCTTGTCGTCCTTGAAGTCCTCAGCGAACTTCTTGGCGAGCTTCTTGCAGGACTGAGCAGCGTTCTCGCAGAGATCGAAGACGTTGGTGAGGCCGGTGATCATGTCCTCGTAGTGGTCATAACCCTCGGTCTGCTGAAGGATCTCGACAGCAAGAGCGATGGCATAGCCAGGCTTCTCGCACTTGGCAGCGAAGTTGGCGTGGAAGCCGTGAACGATGACGTAGTCAGCGTCGACGGTCAGAGCGGAGCCAGCCTTGTTGGTGAGGGAGACGACCGGGCAGTTGTGCTTCTTGGCGGTCTTGTTGGCCTCGACGGTCTCGGGCGTGGAGCCACCCAGGGAGCAGGTGATCACGAAGGTGTGCTCGTTGACCCAGGAAGGCGTGTCGTAGTTGAACTCGTTAGCGGTGAAGATCTGAACGTTCAGCTTGTCCGTGTTGTTGGCCAAGAAGTACTTGGCGGGGTAAAGGTCGGACATGGAGGCACCGCAGCCGACGAAGGCGACGCTGTGGATCTCGTGGTTGGACAGGACGTCAGCGACGATCTGCTTAGGGAGGTTAAGGTCGATCTCGTACATCTGAGACATTCCTTTCAATTTTTGCGGCGCCACATTGCCGGGCGCTCGCAGGGTTACCGTGGTTTGGACCGAGTCGCCGGCCCGTTGAGGATGCGACAAAGGGACTGTCCCATTGTCGCATTTTGGGGATGGAAGCCTGCCTGGGGTATGGGATGCCAGGCAGGCCCCCGGGGAAAGCGGTTAGGCGCTTAGTCGCGACTAGGCCAGGATGCCGACCGCGGAGAGGGCGATGCCGCCCACAATGGCGATCACGAGAAGCCAACCGGTGTTGACGTTCTTCTTGATGAGCCAGTACATAAGGCCGGTGAGGCCAAGGGAGATCATCTGGGGCATCATGCTGTCCAGGATGTCCTGGATAACGACGGTGCCGTCAGCGAACTGCAGCGGGGTGGTGGCGCCGATCAGCGTGGCGATCATGCCGCCCACGGACATAAGACCCACGATGCCGCAGACATACATGAGCTTCTCCATGAGGTCGCCGCCCTGAAGCTTGCTCAGGTACTCGTGGCCGCCCTGATAGCCCATCTTGGCTGCGAACCAAGTAATCAGCACGGAGGGGACGATGGAGATGAGAAGGGCCAGGATCGGGCCCATGATGGAGCCCTGCTGAGCCAGCTGAACGCCCAAGCCAAAGGCGATAACGCGGATGGTGCCCTGGAAGAAGGAGTCACCGATGCCGGAAAGCGGGCCCATAAGGGAGGTCTTGACCGCGTTAATCGAATCGGGGTTGAAGTTCTCGGGATCCTTAGCGTACTCCTCCTCCATGGAGGCGGCGAGGCCCAGGATGAAAGCGCTCGTCTGCGGGGTGCAGTTGTAGAACGCCATGTGACGGTGGTAAGCCTCTTTCTTAGCAGCAAGCTGCTTGGGATCGGACTCGTCCGGATAGAGGCGATCGAGCGTGGGAACCATACCGTAGAGGAAGCCCATGTTCATCTGACGCTCGTAGTTCCAAGAGGCCTGGATGGCCCAGGAGCGCCAGAAGAACTGGCTGACCTTCTTGTTCAGGGACACGTCCTTGGTTGCGGTTGCCATAGTGTGTTCCTCCTTAGTCTTCGTCGTCTTCGAGCGGATCGTAGTCGGAATCGACACCGGCGGCTGCATGGGAACCGTTGAACTTGAAGCCCATGAAGACGACAGCCAGGCACACACCGATCAGAGCGACCGCGATGACGGACAGGTTGAGGTAAGCGGCGAGCAGGAAACCGATGAACAGGAACGGAGTCATACCCTTCTTGATCATCATGGTGAGCAGCAGGGCCAAGCCGTAGGCGGTCATGATCTTGGTCGAAACGTTAAGACCAGTGGACAGCCACTCGGGAACCATGTTGACGATGGCCTGAACCAGGTCGGTGCCAACAAAGACGGCGAGGAAGATCGGCAGGAAGTACATGATGGCGTACAAACCGGAGCCGGCGCAGATGTGCATACGGTAGGCGGTCTTGAACTTTCCGTTATCAATCGCGTTATCTGCCACATGGGTGAGGACGGCGATGATGGAACGGAACACGATGCCGAGGAGCTGACCCAGGACGGCGACCGGGATGGCGATCGTCATGGCGGTCTCGGCGGAAGCATCGGTCAGGCACGCAAAGGCAGCGGCCACGATGCCGCCCAGGACCATATCGGGCGGAACGGCGGCGCCGACCTGCACCAGGCCCATGGACACGAGCTGGACGGCGGCACCGACGGCAAGACCGGTGGGCACATCGCCCAGCAGCAGACCGACGAGCGTAGCGCCAACGAGGGGCTGCTCGAAGTTAAGACGACCGAGCAGGCGGGAGTCCCACATGCAGAACACGCCGACGAGGCCGACGAACACCGCACTGATGAACGTATTCATACCCTTCTCCTTTCAGTCAGGCAAAAGCCTGGTTGATTACAGCTTGGCGTCGATGTCGACGCTCTGATACGTAGGGGTCTGCTGGACGTAGAGCTTGATGCCCATGTCGAGCAGCTGGTTGACGTCGGCCTTCTGGGTGGCGTCGAAGAAGACGGAGCTGTCCTTGCCGCCAATCTGATCGGCACCGTCGTGGTTGGCGGTGGCGCCCAGGTTGATGGCGTCGAGCTTGTAGCCCTGGCAGAACTGCAGCATCTCGGCAGTGTTGCCAAAGACGAACATGACGCGCTCGCCGAGGGTGTTGAGCTTGTCCATCTTGGCGAGGGCACGCTCGACGGTGAAGACGTTCAGGCGCACGCCCTGGGGCTTGGCCAGCTTAAGAGCGCCCTTCTTGATGTCATCGTTGGCGGCAGCGTTGTCGACGACGATGATGCGCTCGGCCTGAACCTTGGTGGTCCAGGTAAAGACGACCTGGCCGTGCAGCAGACGGTAGTCAAGACGTGCGAGGACGATCTTGGCGGGACCGGAGCTGTGACGGGACGCCTTGGCCTTCTTGGCGGGAGCCGCGGCAGCCTCGACCGGTGCGTTGGGGTTGGTCAGACCGGTGCGGGCCTCGTTGATGAGGGCCGCGAGCTCGGCACCCTTGATGGGGGCGGGGCTCATAGCGAGCGTCAGCGCCAGCGGAATATTGAAACCGCTGACAACCGTGAACTTCGTGCCGTTCTTGGAAAGCTCGACCATGTTGTTGTTGACCGAGCTGCCGAGCATATCGGTCAACACATAGACGGTGTCGTCCGCGTTGAACGTGGCGATCATGGCGTCCACCTTGTTGGTGATGGGCTCCTTGTCGTCACGAGCAAGCGACACGACATGGACGTTCGACACGTCGCCGAGAACCATCTCGAGCGTGTCTTTGGCGCCTGCGGCCAGGCCGCCATGAGATGCGAGAATGATCTGATTCATCTTGCCTCCTCCTTTTCGTTATTGTCATTATAACGTCTTATACGTTGCTTATATTGCTAATTAGTATAAAGACCGTTCGCGGGTGAAAATCGACCGTTGACGGGTTTAACGTACTCGAAACGTTTGGCTGGGTAGGCCGGCGCTACCTGGATAACCCCAGGTCAGACCCTGCGCGCAATCCCCTATCGCACGAAGTACCAGGGGCTTTCCTGTACGGTGAGTTCCAGCGCAATGCCGGTGCGTTCCTTAAACAGATCCATGTCCTGAGATTTTTCGGTCCACCACGCGTTGGGCTTAAAGGTCATGCTCTCAATGACATGACCGACAAACACACTGTTGCGCAGCTTGGAGAAGTCGGTGTTCATAATCAGGATGGACGCGAGCACCAGCACGATGCCCAGGACTTTAATCGCGCCGGCGGGCTCGGCGTAGACACCAATGCCCACCAGTACGGTGACGACCGTCTCGAATGACATTACGACGGGAACTTTCGACGTCTCGAGCCCCATGGACAGACCCTGCATATATAAGACATAGGCCACGGCTGTGGGGATGAGTCCAAAACCAAAGAACAGCAGCAGCAGCTGTGGCGACATTGCCGCGGCGACATCTGGCCACGGAGCCGCGATAGCCGCCATAACCGCACCGCCAAAAACAAGGCCCCAAAACGTGACAGCCAGCGGGTGGACCGTCTTGGTTGCTATCCGGCTAAACACCGCGAGCGACGCGCCACAAAAGCCCGCGATCACGCCCGACGTGACGCCCCAAACCGAAAAATGGAAACCGGAAAGGTCGCCATTGGTCACTGCAAGTACACAGCCACCGATATTAAAAGCGATGGCAACGAGCTTGTTGGGAGTCACATCCTCGCGATAAAGCACGCGGCCGAGCATGACGCCAAACACCGGCGAGGTGTAGAGCAGCACCGAGGCCGTGGACATGCCCACCTCGCCCATGCACTCGTAATAAAGCGTGTTAGCGGTGGCGAGGCCGATAATGCCAAGAAGCGCACAGGGAACAAGCTCTTTAGGACTTGCCTTGAACAGTGCCAGGGGACCCGATGCTTTTCCCTCACGATCACCTCCCTGGCAACCCATGAACGCCAAGACCGGAGCCATTAAGACGGCACCCGACAACAGGCGAAAGGCCGCCATGCTCTGAGACGAAACACCCATGGCCGAGATGCCGTTTACAAAGATTCCGATGCTGCCCCACATAAGCGCGGCGATCAGCACCAGCACATAGCCCAGTTTGCTTTTCTTCAACGCAGCCTCCTCGGTATTGTTTCCAATATGTTTCACACTACGTTATAGTCGTTATATACATTTTTCAAGACACAAATCGGCGAGCGGATAAGTGATCCGTTTTCCTCCGCCCCCAGCGGATTACTGGGCGGTTGCGGTGAAATAGTTCCTAAATAGAGGCTTCAAGCCCCCAAGCAGGAACTATTCCACCGCAACTTATGAGGACATCGAGCTGTTAGGCCGCTCTATCCCCTAGTAGTCCAGCTTCCACATGTAGCGGCGCGTCATGTAGTCCTTGTGGGTGACGGCAGAGAGCGCACGCATGTACACGTTGTTGAGGATCGGGGCAAAGATCAGGTGATTGAAGTACTCGCTCACGCTGTCCTTGATGTCGTTGAGGCCGAGCTCCTTGGCGTCGAGCTGATAGACGCGCTCGCCACCGTACTGGTTGACGAAGCGGATGCCGCGCTCGTCGTTGCAGCGGCTGCGGCCGACGCTGATGAGCTGGAACAGCGAGGTGCGCTTGTCCAGGATCTCGAAGGGGCCGTGGAAGAAGTCGCAGGTGTTGATGGTGCAGGAGTCGATCTGCAGCATCTCCTGCACGTTGCAGATGCTAAAGACGTAGGCGGCACCAAAGAGCGGACCCTGAGCCATCACGTTGATGCAGGGCTTGTCGGCGTTTTGCTCGGCCCACTTGGCGGCGAGCGGACGGGTGTACTCGACGGCCTTGCGATAGATGGGGTCAACCAGGTCGAAGGCGGCCATAGCGGTCTCGTACTCGGCATAGCCCTCGGTCTGCTGCGTAAGCTCCATGGCGATCATGGTCACGACGGCGGAGTTGGTGCGGCCCATGCAGGACTCGTCGACGGCCAGGCTGTCATACTGGATCTTGTAGTCGCAGACCTCGGTGAGGCCGGACTCGTCGACATAGATTGCGATGGTGCTGGCGCCGTGGTCCTTGGCGACCTGGGCGGCGACGATGGTCTCCTTGGTGCCGCGCATGGACACGACGACGGCCAGGGTGTTCTCGTTGACGTAGGCCGGGGTGGCGTGCACGAACTCGTTGCTGGTGTAGCTGGAGCTCACGACCTGCGTGGCCTCGTGCTCCATAAAGTACTGGGCAGGATAGTTGCCGCCGTTGGATCCGCCGGCGCCAATCCACACGACGCGCTTGATGCCGCCCTTGTCTGCCTTGTCAGCCAAAACCTGGGAAACGACATCCTTAACCTGTTCCTGAGTGGTCATCGTGCATCAGCCTTTCTTCTCGTTTGATGCTCATCACAGGCATACAAGTTACATACATGTTTTGGTTATGTCGACTAGTTGTATGCTATATTTATCTTAGAATTTTTGCTGGTAAGGTTTTCGGTAGCTCGATACCAGCGATTTTATTGTTGTGTTGAATACATGCTTGCTTAGATAAGCATACAAGTTAGATATAGGCTGATCGCATGAACGCTTCATCTAAAAAGAAACTGAGCCAATACGAGCGCTTGGCGGGTACGCTTCGCGACCGCATCGCCGCCGGCATCTACGCACGCGGAGACAAGCTGCCGTCCGAGATGGAGCTCATGGACGAATCGGGGCTGTCGCGCAGCACCGTGCGCCACGCCCTTAAGGTTCTCGTTGATGAGGGCCTGGTGCGCACCGAGCGCGGGCGTGGCGCCTTTGTGGCCGACACGCCCGCGCTCCACGAGAACAACCTGGTGTTTTCGAGCTATACCAAGCAGGTCGAAGGTCAGGGCATGAAGCCCACCACGCGCACCGTGGACTCGGGCTTTGCCAAGGCGGCCAGCAGCATAGCTAAGTTCTTTGACGCCGCCGTGGGCAGCAAGCTCGTCAAACTTGTCCGCCTGCGCTACCTGGACGACGTGCCGCTGTGCCTAGAGACCACCTACCTGCCGCCAAGCTTCGAGACGCTCATCGATCGCGATATCAACGGTTCGCTCTACGCGACGCTGCGCCAAGAATTCCATCGCGCGCCAGCACAGGGACATAAGACCTTTGAGGTGTGCTATGCCTCGCAAAACGAGGCGTTTTTGCTCAACGTCGAGCGCGGGCAGGCGCTGATCCTGATCACCGACTACGTCTACGACACCGACGGTCGACCGCTCCATGTCTCTAAGCGCATCCAACGCACCGACCGCGCCAAATACACCGAGCCAATCGGCTAACCTGCCAAAATAAACCTGTCCCTAAATGGTAGGTTTGGGGAGGTCGGGGAACCAGGTTGGTTTGGGTTGGTTGGGTGTGCGCTCGGCTAGGACCAGCTCCATCCAGCACATGTCGTACCAGCGGCCGAACTTTTGGGCACAGCGATCGAAGGCGCCCACCAAGCGATATCCCATATGGGCATGGAAGTCCTGGCTATTGTGCGTTAGATACTCGTCGTCCTTGTCGTGCGGCACGGCGATGAGCGCGCACATATTGGTGATGCCCATCGCGATCAGGCACTGCTTGAGCGCATCGTGCAGCTTGCGACCCAGCCCGCCATGGCGCACATCGCGTGCCAGGTAGATCGACGTCTCGACCGACCAGTCGTATGCCTCGCGGCTGTTAAGCGGACTCACGTAGGCATAGCCTACCGGACGCCCGTCCAACTCCATCACCAAATACGGATAGCGCTTGAGCGTACGCTCAATACGCCCGGCGAACTCCTCAACGCTCGGCACCTCGTATTCGCAGGTAATCGCCGTCTGGCGCACATACGGCTCATAGATGGCAAGCAACGCCGGCGCATCATCGGGCGTCGCCAGGCGAATCGTCGGCTCGGACATCTCGGTCATACAACCCTTCCCCCTCAAAAACAGAGGCCGCCTTGCGCCAAACCCAGCGCAAGGCGGCCCCCCCGTCATTACATCAGGCTACAGGACAGCCGCCAACGCGTCGATATCCTCCTGCGTCGTGGCCCAGCTGGTGCAAAAGCGCACCACCGTGTGGGTCTCGTCGTACTTTTCCCAGTACTCGATCGCCGCATGCTCGCGAATGCGCGCCATGTCCTCGTTGGGCAGAATCACGAACTGCTGGTTAGTCGGCGTCTCCAAGAAGAACCGGTAGCCGTGCTCGTGCAGCACGCGACGAAGCGCCTGCGCGGTTTCGATCGCCTGACGGCCAATCTCAAAATACAGGCCGTCGGTAAAGAGCGCCTCAAACTGCACGCCCGTCAGGCGGCCCTTGGCCAACAGCGCGCCGTGCTGCTTAATACGCGGAATGGGATGCGCCGGGGCGCGCATGCCGCAGAACACCACAGCCTCGCCGCAGAGCGCGCCGCACTTGGTGCCGCCGATGTAGAACACGTCGCACAGCTGCGCCAGCTCGGGCAGGGTAATGTCGCACTCATCGGCCGCCAGCGCATAGGCCAGGCGGGCGCCATCCACAAACAGCGGAATCTCGCGCTTCTGGCACACCGCGTGAATCGCCGCGAGCTCGGCCTTGGAGTACAGCGTGCCGTACTCAGTCGATAGGCTCACGTACACGGCGCCCGGGAACACCGTGTGCTCGTAGCTCTCGTTTTCGTAGAACACCTGGATATAGTTCTCGAGATCCTCGGCGTGCATCTTGCCCTCGTAGCCGGGGATGGTGAGCACCTTGTGGCCGCCAAACTCGATGGCGCCCGCCTCGTGGCAGGCAACATGACCGGTCTCGGCGGCAACAACGCCCTGGTAGGGCGCGAGCAGCATATCAATCACCGTCGCGTTGGCCTGCGTGCCGCCCACCAGAAAAAACACGTCGGCATCGGGGGCCTGGCAGGCCTCGCGGATAAGTTGCTTGGCGCACTCGGTATGCGCATCGGTACCGTAGCCGGGCTGCGGCTCCATGTTGGTATCGACGAGCGCCTGCAGCACCGCCGGGTGTGCGCCGTGGGAATAATCGTTGTTGAACGCGAGCATGGCAATCCTCTCTTACCGGGTATCGGCCAGATGATTCAAACGGGGCTATTGTACGCCGTGCGGATAGGCAATGTGCGCGGCAAGGCACTCAAGCGCCAGCACCAGGGCAAAGCCGCAGCTCACGTCACTCAAAAAGTGCGCCCCGATCACGATACGGCCAAAGGCGACGAGCGCCGCGACCACAGCCGCCGCCCAAAAGACCACCCGCCGGCGCGAGGGCTTTTCCTTAAAGGCCACCGCGGGAAGTCCGGCGAGCATAAGACCGATCGCCGCATGCGCGGTGTGCCCGCTCGCGAACGACTTAAAGCCGTCCTTGATTACGCCGGCCGCAATATAACTCCACTTGTCGGGGTTGCCGATCACCCACCACGGCTGAAAATTGAGCCCCGGTGTGACCTCGATCACGCGCATGCGCGGACGCGACCACAGCGGCTTGACAATCACGTTGAGGATGATGGCCTGAGCGATCCACACGGCAAGCACCATCAACGCCCAGCGCGTGAGTTCGTCGGGCTCGGTCGTGCGCGTGAGGCGATAGACGATAAGGTTGGCAGCGATGACCAGCACAAACGTCAGCACCAACTGAGCCGCAATGAGTTTACCGCCAACCCTCAGGGACGAAACGATCTCGTAGCCGGTCAGGCCAACGTTGACGAGGATGCCGAGCGCGGCAAGCCATTTGCTGCCCCTGGAGTCGGGACGCACCGCGCGCACGAGCATAACGCCCGCGATGCTCGCCGTCAGCTCAAACGGCAACTCGCCAGCGGCCTCGATAAAGCGGCCGTACATGCTGCCGATGTTGAACAGCGCGCTCGAGATCTGATAATCGAAGAAACTGCCCACGCCCAGACAAAGACACAGGACAACCGCGATAGCGGCGGCGTCTTTCTTGTAGATGTACCCGAACATGCTTTCCTTTCGATGGGGCTGGAATCAACCTGCGAGGTGGCGGGCAAAGAACAACTGGTAGCTCTGCCCCGCCACGCCCCCTACTTGTTAGTCATCGTCGCTCGCGCCTAATTGCTGCAGCAGCATGAGTGCCGCGGCCACGGGGCCGGTGCCGTCGTTGGCGTCGAGACCGCGACCCAGGCCGCTGCCCGCGCCGGCGCCTGCCTTGTAGGGCACCGACAACTTGCGGCTCTTGGGGAAGTTCACCGCGCCATAGCGGGTCTTAAGCTCAAAGGCCACCTTCTTGGGCACGTCGACGCCCAAAAACGTGATGCGACCGCCGCTGAGCGTAACGCTCTCGAGCCCCAGGCGCTCGCCGCGAATGCGGATGCGCGCGCGATTGAACAGGTTGAGTCCCGCCAACGGCAGCTCACCATGCGCGGCCTCGGTCTCTTCCTGCACCTCGTCAATGCTCTCCAGGTCCTCGGCCGCTGCGAGCTTACGGTACACGAGCACGCGCTGGTCCACCGCCGGCAGGTACTCCTCGGACAAGAAGTAGTCGGCCGGCAGGTTAATACCCACGCTCGCCGCCTCCACGCCGGCGTCGTCATCGCCGCGCGCCTCGGCCACGGCCTGGCCCAGCATCTGCGTAAACAGATCAAAGCCCACGCTCGACAGGTTGCCGTGCTGCTCGGCTCCCATAAGCGAACCGGCGCCACGGATCTCTAGGTCGCGCATGGCGATGCGCATGCCGCTGCCCAGGTCCTGGAACTCGGAAAGTGCGGTCAGGCGCGCCGTTGCCTCCTCGGTGAGCGGCAGCTCGCCGGGGAACATAAAGTACGCGTAGGCCTGCGTGGCAGAGCGGCCCACACGGCCCTTGAGCTGGTAGAGCTGCGCCAGGCCAAGGCGCTGCGAGTCCTCGATGATCAGCGTGTTGGCCGTTGCGTTGTCGATGCCGCTCTCCACGATGGTCGTGGCGATGAGCACATCGATCTTTTTGGTCGCGAACTCAATCATCACGTCCTCGACCTCGCGCGGGCTCATCTTGCCGTGTGCCACGCCCACGCGCGCCTCGGGCGCGGCCTCATGCACGCGCGCCACGGCGTCATCGATGGTCTTAACGCGGTTGGACACGTAGTACACCTGGCCGCCGCGGCCCACCTCCAGGCGAATCGCCGCGCTCACCACATCGGGGTCGTACTCCCCCACGTGCACGATCACGGGACGACGCCCGGTCGGCGGTGTGGTGATCAGGCTCATGTCGCGCACGCCGCTCGTGGCCATCTGCATGGTTCGCGGAATAGGCGTTGCCGAAAGCGTGAGCACGTCGATTTGCTCGCGCAGGTTCTTGAGCTGCTCCTTGTGCTGCACACCAAAGCGCTGCTCCTCGTCGATGATCACCATGCCCAGGTTCTTGGGGTTCACGTCGGCAGAAAGCAAGCGGTGCGTGCCGATGAGCACGTCGATCGTGCCCTCGGCAAACGCCTTAAGCGCGCGCTTTTGCTGCGCCGGGGTGCGGAAGCGGCTGAGCACTTCGACCTCGAGGCCAAACGGGGCAAAGCGCTCAAAGAACGTCTCATAGTGCTGCTGGGCCAGAATGGTCGTGGGGCAGAGCACCATGACCTGGCGGCCGGAGTCAACGCACTTAAACGCCGCGCGCAGGGCAACCTCGGTCTTGCCAAAGCCCACGTCGCCGCACAGCAGGCGGTCCATGGGCTTGGGCGCTTCCATGTCGGCCTTGATGTCGGCAATAGCCTCCAGCTGGTCGCGCGTCTCGTCGTAGGGAAAGCTCTCCTCCATCTCGATCTGCTCGGGCGTGTCGGGCGGGCAGGCGATACCGGTAATCGACGAGCGGCGTGTATACAGGTCGACCAGGTCAAACGCCAGCTTTTTGGCATTCTTGCGCGCCTTGTTGGTAGCCCGCGTCCAGTCGGCGGTGTTGAGCCTGGTCAGGCGCGGCTTGTCGCCGTCGGGGCCAACATAGCGCGTGATGCGGTCGACCTGCTCGAGCGGCACGTAGAGCTTGTCGCCGTCGGCATATTCCAGCAAAAAGTAGTCGCGCTCCTTGCCGCCCACTTCTTGGCGCGCGATCTCGCTAAAGAGTGCGATGCCGTGAGTGGCGTGCACCACGTAGTCGCCCGGCTTAAACGGGAATGTGATCTGCGTAATGTCCACCTTGCGGCGGCTGCGCGCGCGGTTGGCGTCCATGCGGGCGTTGAGGTCGGCAATCGAGAACACGGCCAGGTTGGCATCGGGCACCACCACGCCCTGCGGCAGAGCGGCATCGACAAAGGTCACGCGTCCGCGCGAGATAGTAGGCACGGCGGCGCCGGCGGCTGCCTGGGCGGCACCTGCCTCGAGCGAGCGGGCGTTGAGCGCATCGGCCTTGCGCTCGCGAATTGCAGCATGGGCATCCTGACGGGCAGCACGGTCGGCAGAATCTGCCGCCGCCACGCGCACGCGCTCGCCAATGACGCCGGCGTTTTCGGGCGCCGCGGTCAGCGATTCCTCAAAGGTAATGCCCTCGTCGCCAAAGGTAAGCTCCATCGACTCGCGCGCACCGCGGTCGGGAATGGCAAACACGCAGGCGTAACGCTTGCCCACGACTTCCTGAATGCGCGTCATAAAGCGATTGTCCGAACCCGCGATGGCCGGCTGCTCAATCTTGAGCTCGGCCGTAACCGCACCGCCGGCACGGATGAGGCTTACGTAGTTCAGGCGCTGCTGAGCACCAAAATCGAGCTGCTGGGCACGTACATACAGGCCATCCAGTCGGTCGACCCCCGCCTCGCCGGCACGGGCCTCGATATCCTCGTAGGCACGCAGGCAATCGTCGAACAGCGAGCGCGGCTCGGACAGCACCACGAGCGCCTTGCCGCTCACGTGCGCCAGCGGGCTCACGGTCTGGCCGTACATCACCGGCAAAAAGCGGTCGAGCTCGGGCGTGACGATGCGCGCATCCACCATCTCGAGCAGCGCTGCCAGTTTGCTGTCGTCCTGGCTGGCGCGATAAAGCGCCACATGCATGTTGTGGACGGCCTCGTCGGTAAGCGCCAGCTCACGGCAGGGGAAGATCTCGATGCTGTCCTCGTTGCCGATGGTCTGCCCCGTTGAGCTCACCATGCGACGGATGCGATCGATCTCGTCGCCGAAGAACTCGATGCGCACGGGCGCTTTTTCCTGCGCGGGGAACACCTCGACGGTGTCGCCGTGCACGCGGAACAGACCAGGCGCGTCGGCGGCGCCGGCATTGGTGTAGCCCATGCCCACCAGGCGCTGCGGCACCTCGTCAAAAGGAATCTCCTCGCCCACCGCGAAGGTCGTGGACTCCCAGTAGCGGCTCTCGACTGGCGGCACGCAACGCAGCAACGCGCGGGCCGAGGCGACCATGATGCAGTTGTCACCGCGAACGATGCGTCCCAGGGCCTCGCAGCGCTGGGCAACCACAGCATCGTCGGGCGCCTGCTCGCGCCACGGATAGTCCTTGCGCTCGGGAAAACGGCACACGTGTGCCAGACCCACGTAGGCGGCAAGGCTGCGCGCGGCGCGATCGGCCGCATCCTCGCCGCTCACAATGTAGACCGTCGGGCGCGGACGGCGCGCAAACTGGGCGGCCGCCATAAGCGTGCGACCCGACTGCGACACGGCCAGCGTCACGTCCTCGCCGGCATCGAGTCCGACCTCGACGGTCTGCAGCGCCTCGGCAGTGTAGAGCTGCGCGGCTATACGGTGAATGAGCATGCTGTTCCTCCGGCATCGCAACGCCAAAAGCCCGCCGGGGCAAGCTCGGCGGGTCGTACGTCAAATACATTGCCTGTCATGGTAGCGCATGGAGAGGACTCCGGCTCAAGGGCAAACCCAGCCCCGCAAAAAACGCCAGACGAAGATGCGTTCCGCCCTACCCCGCTACGCGCACGCTGGGGCACAAATCTGCCAGCGGACACTCGTCACACTTGGGTTTGCGGGCGTCGCAGATCTCGCGACCGAAGGTGATCCACTGATGGTTGACCGACTCCCAATACTCGTGCGGCAAAATCTTGAGCAGATCCTGCTCGGTCTTGAGCGGCTCCTTGGCATGTGTCTTGGGACTCAACATCAGGCGATGCGCAATGCGGTTGACGTGCGTGTCCACCGCAATGCCCTCCACGATGCCATACCCCACGTTGAGCACGATGTTCGCCGTCTTGCGTCCCACGCCCGGCAGCTTCACGAGTTCCTTCATGTCGGCCGGCACCTCGCCGCCATAGTCGGCGACGATCATCTGCGCGGCCTCCACGGCGTGCTTGGCCTTGCTCTTATAAAAGCCGAGTGACTTGATGGTGTCTGCCACGTCAGCCACACTCGCCCCGGCCATGGCCTCGGGCGTGGGCCACTGGGCAAACAGCTTCGGCGTCACCTTGTTGACCTGCGCGTCGGTCGTTTGCGCCGAGAGCAACACCGCGATCAGCAGGCGGAAGGGATTCTCGTGGTCCAAAAAGCACTCGACCGGGCCATAGCGACGGTTGAGGCGCTCACACACCTCAACGGCGCGCTCGCGTTTGGCGGCATTGGTCTCGCGTGGCATAACGACTCCTCGGCTCAACGGCACAATAAACTTATGGGCACAATTGTCCCACGTCCGAGACGCTTACGCCTCCAAGAATGCGCCGGTCTGACGGCTCCACAGGCTCGCGTACTCGCCACCCGCCTCGACGAGCTGCGTATGCGTGCCGTCCTCGACAATCTCGCCATCGGCCAGCACCACAATGCGGTCAAGCGCCGCCACGGTGGACAGGCGGTGCGCCACCACAATGGAGGTGCGGCCGCGCATCAGATTCTCGAGCGCCTCCTGCACCAACGCCTCGGACTCGCTGTCCAAGGCAGACGTCGCCTCGTCGAGCACCAGAATCGGCGCGTCGGTTAGGATGGCGCGGGCGATAGCCACGCGCTGACGCTGACCGCCTGAGAGCTTGACGCCGCGCTCGCCCACCATAGTGTCAAAGCCACGGGGCAAGCGGTCGATAAACTCGGTCGCATTAGCCAAGCGAGCCGCCTCGCGAATCTGCTCATCAGTGGCGTTGGGACGACCGTAGGCAATGTTTTCGCGAATGGAGCGGTGGAACAGCAGCGCCTCCTGCGGCACGTAGGCAACCTGACGGCGCAGGCTCTGCTGCGTGCAGCGCGAGACGTCCTGGCCGTCCACGAGCACGCGGCCGCCCTGTACATCGTCCAGGCGCAACAACAACTTGGTGAGCGTCGTCTTGCCCGAGCCCGATTTGCCCACCAGGCCCACGCGCTGGCCCGCCGCCACATGAAGTGTCAGGTCATCGAACACGCTCTCGCCCGCCGCAGCGTCACGGTACGCAAAGCTCAGCTGCTCAAAATCAATCGCGCCCTCGGTCACTTTGAGCTCGGGGGCGTCCGGGTCATCTGCCACCAAACGTGGCTCGTCCAGCACGCGCGTCATCTCGGCCGCATCGCCGAGCGCGCGGTTGATGCGCTGCATCATGGAGCTTACGTAGTTCAGGCGCATGGTGAGGTTATAGGTGTAGGTAAAGATCATGACGAGCGAGCCGGCCGAGATGCCAAACCACGCGTTGCCGCCCGCCACGAATACGCTCACCACGGCCATGGTGATGACGATAAGACCCGAGGTCGTAAAGTTGCGCTGCATCATGGCGTGCATCGAGACCGTCTCGGCATCGCGCGCGGCACGATCAGCGGCGTCGAACAGATCACGTTCAAAGTCCTCGCGCCCGCAGGTCTTGACGGCCAAGATGTTCGTGACCGCGTCGGAGAGCACGCCCGAGAGCTTGTTCTGCGCGGCGGACGTCGCGGCCGAAAGCGGCATGATGCGCTTGTACATAAGCCAGACAAACGCGATGTAGACGGCCATGATGCACACCAGGATCACGGTAAACGTCGGCACCACCGGGGCGAGCGCCGCCACCGTGCAGATGACCGAGGTGATGGTGGGGATGAGCGAATACACCGTCACGTCGACCAGCCCCGTATAGCCGCTCATAAAACGGCTCGTCTGGCTCACGAGCGATCCGCCAAAGCGGCTGGTGTGAAATGTCATGGATTGATTGGAGAGCGTGTCGAAGCACAGGCGCGCCAGGTGATAGTTGCCCGCAATCTCGAGCTTGTAGACGGTGTAGTCCTGCAGCTTGGAGAGGATTTGGCCCACCAGGTTAACGAGTACGAGCGCCAGGATATAGGGGCCGAAGACCTCAAACACCTGATCACCCGCCACGGGAGCGGCTTGAACGCGGTCGACAATGAGGGCCATCACATAGGTATTGGCAAACGTCAGCAAAAAGATGTAGCCCGCCGACGAGAACACCGAGAGAAAGACAATCAGCGGCTGCGTGCGCGTGACACCCCAAAACCGCTGCAGCGTGCGGCGCACGGTGGAGCGTTTCAGCGGACTGGTGTTTCTCTGAGACATGGGCTTCCTTTCGCGTCTGATAGGGCGAAACGCCATTGTTGCACACTAAAGCGCACTTCAGGCAAGCGCGATGTGAAAGGCAGCGGGGTGCCCGCGTTTGCGCCGGTGCCCCGCTGCCTTGTTGCAATTAGTCCTCGTCTTCTTGGTCTGTGGAAAGGCCCGCGGGCGTGAGTCCCAAGATCTCATCGGCTTGGTCGGCGTCTTCCAGCGCGTCGATATCCTTGAGTTTGCGCTCCATGACGTTGGTGCGCGTGGTGATAATGCCCTCGACCGTTTTACCCGCGGTCTCGATCTGCTGCTGGGCGCGGCGCAGCGCCTTTTGATAGCGCGGCAGCTCGGCCTTGACGGCGGAGAGCACTCGCAGTACATCGTCGGTGCGTTTTTGCAGCCTAAACGTCTGGTAGCTCATCTGCAGGCTGTTGAGAATGGCCGCCATGGTGCTGGGGCCGGCAACGTTGACGTGATAGTCGCGGCCCAGGGTCTCGATAAGCCCGGAGCGGCTGACGACCTCGGCGTACAGCCCTTCAAACGGCACGAACATGATGCCAAAGTTGGTCGTTGCCGGCACACTCAGGTACTTTTCGCAAATGTCCTTTGCCTCGCGCTTGACCATGGTGTCGAGCGTCTTGCGCGCAGCCGCCACGGTCTCCGCATCGCCCGACTCCTGCGCGTCGAGCAAGTGCTCGTACGCGTCGCCCGGGAATTTGGAGTCGATCGGCAGCAGCACGGGATCGCCCTCGTCCACCGGCAGCTTGACGGCAAACTCAACGCGCTCCGAGGCGCCGGGCTTGGTGGTGACGTTTTCCAGATACTGGTCGGGCGTAAGGATGTCCGCCAGAATTGCACCCAGCTGCACCTCGCCCAAAATGCCACGCGCCTTCACGTTGCCCAGCACGCGCTTAAGGTCGCCCACGCCGGTGGCGATGGACTGCATGTCGCCCAGGCCCTTGTACACGGCCTCGAGCTGGTCGCTCACCTGCTTAAACGATGCCGACAGTCGGTCGTTGAGCGTGCGGGAGAGCTTCTCGTCCACCGTCGCACGCATTTGATCGAGCTGCACGTTGTTGTCTTTGCGGATGGCGCCCAGCTGAGCATCGACCGTTTCGCGCACCTTGTCCAGGCGATGCTCGATACCCTCGCGGTTGGCACCGAGCTGTTGGGCCGTCTCGCGGCGCAGGTCATCCATCCGGTCACCAGCTTGCGAAAACTCACGTGCGATGGTCAGGTAACGTTGCTGCTCCACGGCCGCATCTGTCGTCTGCTGCTGCGCGATGGCATTGGCCGTGCGGCGAGTTTCGGCCAGCGCGACGTTCAGGGCATCGAGCGCGCTGTTGGCCTGCTCGAGTGCTGCCAGCGTTTCCGCGCTACTGTCGCCACGCTCCCGCAACTCGGCACGCAGGCTCTTGAGCTGGAGGGCGCAAGCCACAGCAACCCCCACCGCCACCAAGGCGATCACAACAAGCACAATATCAATAGCAGACATAAACTCCGCCCAACAAACCCAATCGAGCACCAATCAAAACCGCGATCAATCTTACCCCGCCACACGCACCGGGCGCCCGGCGCCTTCTTGGGTGCTTCTCTCTTCCGCATATTCCATAATACGGCGCGCTGTCTTCCTGCTCACCTTTGAGTCATCACCGGCTAAGTATGCGTAAACGTTTCCCTTATTCAGGTGCAGAGCACGGCAGAGGCCATAGCGCGTTTCACCCGATTCCTCTAATGCTTCCAGCGTTTTCTTTCTCATCAGGGCGTTCACCCTTCTGTCGACCGCCGGCTTTTCCTTCACCGCTCTATACGCACGCCAAACGTTGGCATAACGATTTGGGAGCTCACTTTTGGCGCATAGAGACGCCATGCTACCCGCTTGACCGTACAAGGATAAAACGTCTCGGTAATCCCGTTCCATCCACGAGCCCTCGGATAAACCCAGAACGTATTCGGCTTTTCCTTGCGCCAAAGCGAGCAAAAACAGAGGCTCCGCCACGCGCGGCGCATCCGTCGTCGCCTGCTCAACCAATTTTCTAAAACTCAGCGACCGCTGTCCGGATAGCTCTCGGCAATAGCCTTTTAAGAATCCCTCAAAGGTCAGATTCAACCGAGCACCTCCTTTTTGTATTGCCTGTATGCACAGACCATCTCTTGATAACTCCGCTCCGAAGGCGACGACGCCAGCGCCTCTCCCTCGTCGAATATAAGCCGTTCGAGCAACCCCCAATCAAGTCGGTCGACGAATGCCTGACTATGAAGATCGATGATGTCGTTCGGACGACAGGCATAGAGCTTCATTACCGCCAGGTCCTCCAAGGATGGCGTAAAGTACCTGATAAAACGCGCCCCAATATCCAAGGGAATCAAACGATCTTCGTAATTGAACGGCATCTGATTACAATATGCCACCGCCATACCATTCACCTCGGGGTATCGAGCTATGATCTCGCGGAGGCACCTATCTGCCTCAAACACATCAATGTCATGTGTAACCGAACGATTCGTCACATCGTTTAGCATGAAGGCGCTTCCTCCCACCAATACAACGTTCGGCCTGTCGTCTCTTGGACCTATTTCCAGCTCCGCCTCTTCGTCAATGCCCAAAAGAGTCTGTTCTAAATCCTGCTTATACATAACAAATCCTATTATTATTCATCTTCAATAATACTATTAAGTCGCATGACAGGACCCACAGGATGCGAGGATTCTACTCATGGCGATAATCCCTACACCCTAGAAGTCCTAATGTGACAAACGCTAACTCTCCCAGCCGGCGCGGATTGTTGTTATGACATCGCCTAGGCGCTGGCCGAGGGCTGACAGATGTTGGAGCACCTCGTTGGGCGATGCGCCGTTGAGGATGCACGTGAGGGCATACGACGCCAGAAAGATGGCCGCAAGCCCTAACGGGATGAGCACGATCATCGCCAATATGCGCAAGCGCTGGCCCACACGGCGACGACGCGCACGACGCTTGTCGAACGCGAGCTCCTGCGCATATGAATCTTGCTGTACGGAATAGGCCTCTGGCGCCGATTTACACCCGGGCACAGCTGCAGGTACAGCAGCGGGCACGACATTTTGCGCAAAGGGCTGGGCTGCCGCCCCTTGCATTTGCATCTCTATAAGCCGTTGCTGTTGGCGCAACATGCGCTCGGCTTGTTGCTGCGGAGTCTCAAGAAACAGATCCATGCTGGCCTCCAAAATCGGAGCATTCGACGCTTACGACCAGCATCCCGCACCGCCATGACCGCGACAACGCAATCGCCGGCAATAGCCACAAAGTTTCTTCTGCTCAAAAGCTGTCGAAAAGCTCAACAACTCCCCTACCAGCACTTTCTCTGAGCTTTTTTCGCCAACAATCTTTTGGCCTTCCACCCTTACGCCAACTGACCAAAATCTAACCAATAGCTTGACGAAAATTGTGGAGACCGGGACCCCACA
The DNA here is from genome assembly GCA_048375035.1 of Collinsella sp. Taxonomy (GTDB): domain Bacteria; phylum Actinomycetota; class Coriobacteriia; order Coriobacteriales; family Coriobacteriaceae; genus Collinsella. The sequence continues at coordinate 1,102 of DBGEDL010000091.1, read as the reverse complement.
CAAAAAGTGCCGCCCCAAAGGGGCGGCACACAAACTTATTATCAGCTTTTCTGTAACGAGCATGCGACGACTCAACGCCGGGGCGCAGGGCGGGGAAACCTTTGCCTCGCGCGACCCTGCGAAGCCGTGAGCGAGAGGGGAAGGTTTCCCCGCCCTGCGCCCCGTGGTCGGTGAGAACAGACTACATGCCCGCGAGACCGCGGGCGGCGGTGGCGCACATAAATGCCAAGACGAGAATCACGAGCGACCCGGCGATGTCTGCCAGCACGCCCATTACGCGGCGCTCAAACAGCCAACTCTCAAAGTGCGGGGCAACGTTGCGCCAAACACGCCACAGCAAGATGCCCATACCGATGACGCCCGGGATATTGAGCAGTAGGATCTCGGAGCACAAAAGACCGATCAGGTTGCCGGCGGCAAAGCCCGCATCGCCCTCGCAGTATTTGCGATAAATCATGTACAGCATGTACGCCACAAACGGCTGCAGGCACGCAGAAATAAACGTGACCACCATCGAGGGCTCCTGCGAAAAGACCTCGGTGAGCTTATCCACGCTCGTGGCATCCTTAGAGGCCAGGAACAGGCCAATGACCACCACAGGCACCACGCCCAAGATGACCTCGACCATCGTAAACAGCTTGGCGGTCAAGTCCTCACTAGCCGAATTCAAATGGGGCGCCCACTCAGGATGAGCATGCGCACCGACCTTCTTGCCCTTCTCAGCACGATTGGCCTTTTCACCCTCGGCAACCCGACGACCAGGATCCTTGCGAGTTCCCGCCGCAGCAACCCGAGCCCGAGACTTCTTACCCATAACCAACACCTCACAAGAGGAAACGAATAGCCAACGCTACCCAGTGTACCCTCTAAGCAACGTCACCGCCCCAACCGGCCCCCACAAAAACGTGCCGCCCCATAAGGGGCGGCACACAAACTTTTTTATCAGCTTTTCTGTAGCGAGCACGCGACGACCCAAAGCGGGCCGGGAGGGCCGGGTATGAAAAAATCATATGAGTGTATGTATGATTTTGATTGCTATGCGGAGGATAACAAATTTGTTTACGAGTACAAATATCTTGAAACTGTAGGCGATGAGGCATTG
>DBGEDL010000090.1:0-1861 GCA_048375035.1 Collinsella sp. | reverse complement strand
GCCAACGCCATATTGTTCCACCAAGCCATCACACGCCGGTTGAAAGAGAAGTACAATGGCCCGAGCCTGCACCTGAGCCCGAGCCTGCGCCAAGCTCCGACGAGGACCCGCAGGACGAGTAACCCTGCCACCTGCCATTTGGGGACGGGGTAGAAACGGTAGAAATAGCGCTTGACAAATAAGCGGGGGCGGACGTGCCGAAGCGTCCGCCCCCGCTTTGATATCGCGATGCGGCTATGACTGCGAGATGGTCGTGGATCGACTACTCGCCGCGCTTCTCCTCGCGGCGGGCGGCGGCGCGAGCGTCGTGGATGCCCTTGATTGCGGCGTGTCGGGCGGTGCGGGCATCGTGCATGGCGTCGCGGGCCTCGGCGGCCGTGGCCTTGGCAGAGCGCAGTTTGGCTGCCAGGTTGGGATTGGTCTCGGCGACCGCGGCAATCGTGGGGCCGTCGAGCTCTTCTTGTGTGGGCTCGGCCAAAAAGTCGATGGCATATTGGGCGGCCACCATGGAGCCCTTGGCCAGTACCGACTCGTCAATCTTGTAGAAGCAAGAATGTTGGGCGTACGTGGCGCCAATCTGGGGGTTGCGCGTGCCAACAAAGGCGAGCACGCCCGGTACGCGGCGCAGGTACTCCGAAAAATCCTCACCCGAGAGTGTGCCGCGATAATGGCCTTGGCCGGTGGGGCCCAGGCATTTGATTACTGCCTGGCGGCAGCGCTCGCTCGAGGCGGCATCGTTTTCGACCTTGTAATTGGCGATGGTGTAGTCGGTGAGCTCTGCCTCGGCGCCCAAGGCGGCCGCGGTATGCTCCACGATGCGGCGCATGAGCTCCGGCATTTCCTCGTGGGTCGAATCTCCGTAGGTGCGCACCGTGCCGGCGAGGTAGGCCGTGCCGGCGATAACGTTGCGCGCGGTGCCGCCGTGCAGCTCGCCGACGGTAATGACGGCCGGCTCGTAGGGACTGATCTCGCGCGAAACGATGGTCTGCAGAGCGTTGACGATCTCGGCGGCAACCATAACGGCGTCGTGACCGCGCTGGGGCATGGCGCCGTGGCACGAGGTGCCGCGGACGTCGATGCGGAACCAGTCGGTATTGGCCATGCGCGGTCCGGGCTCGCAGCTCACGGTGCCGGCGTCGACCTCACTCCAGATGTGCGCGGCGTAGGCGCCATCGACGCCGTCGAGCACGCCCGTGCCGATCATGAGCTTGGCGCCCTGGCCGTTTTCCTCGCTGGGCTGGAAGACGATGCGGACTTCGCCGTGGATGTCGTCGGTCATATGGCGCAGGATTTGCAGCGTGCCGAGCATCATGGCGATGTGGCAGTCGTGGCCGCAGGCGTGCATGCAGCCCTCGTTGACGCTGGCAAACTCCTCGCCGGTCTGCTCGGTGACGGGCAGGGCGTCGATATCCGCGCGCAGCAGGATGCGGCGGCGCGGCGTGCCGTCCTCGTGGTAGGCATCCGACGCGGTACCGCGAAGCGTTGCCACCAAGCCGGTCTTGAGCGGACGCTCGTAGGGGATATTCATGGCGTCGAGCTGGTTGGCGATGTCGGAGGTCGTGCGCTCCTCGGCAAGGCTCAGCTCCGGGTGCTTATGGAAGTGCCGGCGCTGCTTGATGATATAGGGTTCAAACTCGGTAGCGATATCTTTGATGGCTGCGGTGACGTCGTCAGCCGCGCGAGTCTCGGTCGCCGCCATAATCTGCTGTGCCTTGGTCTTCGTCATGGTCGATTTGCTCCTTGCTGGGTTGATCGCAAAATCGTACAGGCTCTCTCCAGTATGCCACCTGCCGCTAGGGCTGGTAAAGTTGCCGTTTGCCGCTTGGGGTTTTGTTACAAGGGCGGGGGAGTACACTCGGGG
>DBGEDL010000089.1:0-19095 GCA_048375035.1 Collinsella sp. | reverse complement strand
CTTCACAGCCGTAGAAGGCTTGAGAAGCGGACATTTCGCTGTAAACGTGAGCAATGGAAAAATAAGCCAACCGTTCGAGAACTGCAAAGAAAGCGAACATAGCGGCATGCTTAGCGCTTCCGGGCCCTCTACGGGGCAGGGGCTGACGGCCGTCCGGGGCGGTCGGCCAGCGACCACCGGTACGGCTCAATCGTATAACCATGCAACGGAAAAGAGCCGCCCTTTCGGACGACTCAAACTGTAATGGGGCTATTTTGACTGCTTTCACATGCAAGCAGTCAAAATAGCCCCGTCCCAAATTAGCTGCCCTTGCATCAATCAGTCATTTTCCAGTTCGTAAACTTGTATGTATGCATACAAGTGGATAGCGGCGTGCGGTATCCTGTTGAGTCGTTAGCATACGATTCAACAGGGAAGGCAGATTATGCATTCTCCCCAACAGCGCGATGCGCAGCGCCAACCGGTGTGCAGCCGTCGCATCTTTTTGGGTAGCGCTCTCGCTGCGAGCGCTACCGTCGTCGCCGGCGCGCTTGCCGGCTGCCAGCGTCCGTCCACGCTGGATGTTGTTCAGCCTACGACGGGCGGCGGTCGCGACGACCTGTCCGATTCCGTGATCGGCAAGGACAAGATCCGCATTGGCATGGAGGCTGCCTACGCCCCGTACAACTGGCAGGTTTCCGAGGCCAGCGAGTTCACCATCCCCATCGATAACGTGCAGGGCGCCTATGCCGACGGCTACGACGTGCAGATCGCCAAGGTCGTCTGCAAGGCCCTCGGCGGCGAGCCCGTCGCCGTTAAGCAGAGCTTCTCGGGTCTTATCGATTCGCTCAACAACGGTCAGATCGACCTCATTATCGCCGGCATGAGCGCCACGCCCGAGCGCGAGGAGTCGGTCGGCTTTTCCGACCCCTACTTCATCGGCTACTTTGGCCTGTTCGTAAAGGAGGGCTCGCCCTACCAAAACGCCACCAAGCTCAGCGATTTTAGCGGCGCCACGGTCCTCGGCCAAAAAGACACCATGCTCGATACCGTCATCGACGAGATCCCGGGCGTCGTGCACAAAAACCCGGTCGATTCCGTCCCTACGGTGTTCTCGAACCTGCTGCAGGGCACCTGCGACGCCGTGACGTACAACACCGAGAACGAGAAGGGCTATATGGCCCAAAATCCCGGTATCGTCCCCATTCATTTTGCCGAAGGCGAGGGCTTTAAGCAGGAGGTCACGGCAAACGTCGGTTGCCGCAAGGGCTCAAAGAAGCTGCTCAAGATGATCGATAAGGCCCTCAAGGGCATCAGCCAGGAGGAGCGCGACCAAATGTGGGACGCGTGCCTCGACCGTCAGCCGGCATAGGGAGGCAGCATGAAAACCATCAATCGCCTGGCCTCCTTTATCAAGGCCGATCACCGTTACGTATACCTGGGCACGAGCGTCATCGCGGCGCTTGGCCTGGCGTTTAGCCAGCGCAACCCCACGCCGCTGAGCTTTTTGGCGCCCACTGGCATCTTCCAGGACTGCCTTTGGGCGATCCTGTGGGCCTGGGTCGTCGTGTCGGCGGCGGCACTCGTCACCAAGCTCATGCACTGGAACGACTATCGCGAAAAGTCGCCGTTCGCATCCGAGCGCTTCCGCCACGGCGCGCGCTTGGTCAGCTATGTCGTCGTTGCCATCGCGGCAATCTTCTTTATCGACCGCTGTGTCATGTCGTTTATCGACCTGGTGCAGGTAAGCATCGTCTCGGATTCCAACCCCAGCGACTTTTTGCCGAGCCTGGTCTACATGACCTATAAGAGTGGTGACTTCTTTATCCGCGGCATCGAAATCACCATCGCGCTCGCGTTCTTTGGCACCATCATCGCCTTCTTCCTGGCGCTGTTGCTGGTGTTCCTGCGTATCCAGACGTTCGACCGCGTGGACAATGACCTCACGCGCTTCTTTAAGAGCATCGGCCGAGGCTTTGCGACCGTGTACTCCACCGTCGTGCGCGGCACGCCCATGATGGTGCAGGGCCTGCTCATCTACTACGCGGGCTTTACCGTTCTGCGCGGCATGGGCTTCGAGACGGCGCAGGCCAACCAGATCTGGAGCACCTTTACCGCGGGTCTCGTTACCATTTCGCTCAACTCCACCGCCTATATGATGGAGGTCCTGCGCGGCGGCATCGAGTCCATCGACCCTGGCCAGGCCGAGGCGGCGCGCTCGCTGGGTCTGTCGCAATGGCAGGCCATGCGCAAGGTCGTGTTCCCGCAGGGCATTAAAAACGCGATCCCCGCGCTCACTAACGAACTCATCATCAACATCAAGGACTCGTCAGTGCTTTCGGTCATCGGCGTGTTCGACCTCATGTACGCCACCACCACCGTCGCCGGCGTGTACTACCGCCAGATGGAGGTCTACTGCGTGGCGCTCGTGGTCTACCTGATCCTGACGCTCGTGGCGAGCCGCCTGCTCGAGGCCTTTGGCAAAAAGCTCGGCGCCGAGGCTCCGGCCACGCTGCCCAGCTCCAACTAGGCGCAAGACGAGGAGATTCATCATGGCAGATACCGCCACTACCGGCGTTGCGGCCGCGCAAACCAAAGAGCCGCTCATCCGCGTTGAGGGCCTGCACAAGAGCTTTGGCTCGCTCGAGGTGCTCAAGGGCATCGACCTGGCCGTTAGCCCCGGCGAAGTCGTCACCATCATCGGTGCCTCGGGCTCGGGTAAGTCGACACTGCTGCGTTGCCTCAACCTGCTCGAGACTCCGGACGCGGGCCACATCTGGTTCCACGGTCAGGATCTCACGGCCGAGCGCTGCAACATCAACAAGCTGCGCGAGGACATCGGCATGGTGTTCCAGGGCTTCAACCTGTTCAACAACATGGATGTGCTCGACAACTGCACGCTCGCGCCCGTCACGCTCAAAAAGATGAGCAAAGATCAGGCCGAACAGGTCGCGATGGAGCATCTGGCGAGCGTGGGACTCGAAAAATTCGCCCATGCCGCGGTTGGTCGCCTGTCCGGTGGCCAAAAGCAGCGCGTTGCCATCGCCCGCGCCCTGTGCATGAACCCGCAGATCATGCTGTTTGACGAGCCTACCTCCGCGCTCGATCCCGAGATCGTGGGCGAGGTGCTCGACGTTATGCGCAAACTCGCCGCCGACGGCATGACCATGGTCGTCGTTACCCACGAGATGGCCTTCGCGCGCACCGTGTCCGACCGTGTGGTCTTTATGGACCAGGGCGTGGTGCTCGAGGACGCCGCGCCGGCTGAGCTCTTTGGCAATCCTAGGCACCAGCGCACCCGCGAGTTCCTCTCGCGTTATCTCGAGGACAAATAACCGACCGCAAACGCTTATGTGGCAGGGCCGCTCCGGTGGGGCGGCCCTCGTCGTCACAATTGAAAGGATGTCATGGCCGAGGTTTGGCGCTTTTTTGCGCATGAGGACGATTTTGCCGATTTGGATGAGGCTGGCGCGTGCGAGCGCTTGGGCCGCGTGCTGTCGTTTCCGACCATCTCGAGCATGGATGCCGAGGCGGTGGACTGGCAGCCCTTCGACGACCTGCGCGCCTATATGCAGCAGGCCTGGCCGCGCGTGTTCGCGGCGGGCGAGGTCGAGCTTGTCGACCATTCGCTGTTGGTGACGCTTGACGGTTCCGACCCCGCCCTCAAACCCGTCATGCTCATGGGCCACATGGACGTGGTCCCCGTGGTGCCGGGCACCGAGGCCGACTGGACGCATGCTCCCTTTAGCGGACAGGTGGACGACACCTACATTTGGGGTCGCGGCGCTATCGACATGAAAGACCAGGTCGCAGGTATTCTCGAGGCGGTTGAGTATGCGTTGACGCACGGCTGGGAGCACGAGCGAACCCTGCTGCTGGCTTTTGGCCAGGACGAGGAAACCACGCAGTACGGCGCGCGGGCGATCGGTCGCGTGCTCGAGGAGCGCGGTATTGAACTTGAATACCTGATCGACGAGGGTGACTACCGTATTGTTTCGGCTGCCGAGTACGGCGCGGGCGAGGGCTGGCTTATGCATGCCGACCTTGCCGAGAAGGGCTACGCCGATATCGTGCTCAAGACGAAGAGCGAAGGCGGGCATTCGTCCAACCCCTACGGCGGCACATCGCTCGAGGTACTGAGCCGCGCTATCGCCGCAATCTGCGATATCGAGTGGCCGACGCGCGTGACCGATCTGCTTGCCGCACAGCTCGTCGAGCTGGGGCTCTGCACGGCGGATGAGATTGCCGCCAACGGGGACGTCATTGTCCGCGACTGCCTCGCCAGCAAGAAGCTCTATCCGCTGGTGACGACCACCTGCGCGCCCACGCAGATCGAGGGTGGCAGCACCGGCGCCAACGTGATGCCACAGGATATGTGGGCCAATATCAACTTCCGCATGCTCGAGGGCACGGGCGTGGCCGATGTCACTACTCGCTGCCGCGAGGCCGTTGCCGCGGCGGGCCTTGCCGGGCGCGTGGAGGTCGAACTCGGCCCCGGCAGCTCCGAGCCCTCGCCGTCCCCGCGTGTCGGTGGACCGGGGCTCGAGGCCGTTCGCGCCATTGCCGCCTGCTACTTCCGCGACCCAAAGGGGGCGGAGGAAAACGGACCGAGTGCGACGGGCGGGGTTCCTGTCAGCATCGTCCCCTCAACCGTGATCGGTGCCACCGATGCTGCCAACTACCAGCGCATTTGCCCCGAGTGCATTCGCTTCTCGGCCTTTGTGGTCGACGATGACGAGTGCGACCGCGGCGTCCATGGCACTAACGAGCGTATCACCCGCCGCGCCTACCTCCAGGGTGTTCGCTTCCTCATCGCCCTGCTCCACACGCTCTAGAATGTGACAAAGGGACTGAGCCGATTTCATCGGTAATGAGACAAAAACTGTCACAGAAAAAGACTAAGATATCTTAAGAGACATATGCTGGGGTTGGTATTCCTTGAACGACTGCGGGCATGTGCCAGACTGCCTCGGCCCCCCGGGGAGTGCCCGGGCAGGTCGCCGTGTGACTGGGGAGGAAATTATGCAGGAGCTCAGAGAGATGACGTCTCGACTCGTGAATATTGCTACCGGGGGGGGGTGTCTAAGCAGGGAACTTCCTGGTAAACATCGGCCGCGCGAGCGGTGGTCCGTCATGTCTTATGGCCGTCGCCGCGGGCTGTGCCCGGTCTCGCCATATGCGATTGTTCTGGTCCTCGCCGTCGCGCTGACGACGAGTTTCTTCCTGCCGGCCCGTGCGGAAGCGGCGATTGCGGACCACACGGTCGCGACGACCTCGCCCTCGGGGACGACGATCAACCTGTTTGATTACTGGGTGAATTCGGAGGATCACCTGTCGGTCAGTGGATCCGACGGCATCAACAAGGATCACCGCTTCCAGTTCAAGGATCAGGGAGCCAGTGATGATCTCAATCGGTATACGGGCGGCTCCTCTCCTCGCTTCGGTATCGTGAACAACGTTCTTACCGGCGGTTACCCGAAACTCACCAACAGCTGGGATGGAGAATCCCTCGGCTACCTGTTTGATTCCTCCATCCAGACGGGCAAGATATCCCATATGGGTGTGACGGGTCTGTTGCAGGTCAAGGGCGGCTACTACGAGTATGACAGCTCGCAGAACTACGCGGCGTACAACGCCAATAAGAATGCATTTGATGTATACGATGCCCCCGGCGTTAAGCAGGCGGGGGCTGAGCCTCATACAGTAGGCCAGTTCTTCCCCTTCGATGCGGCCAATGAGGTATTCAAGGAGGGGAGCAGCGGGCTCGTCCCGAACGGCATTACGTCGCAGAACGTCGGCGACTCGCAATATAACGATGGCAATCCCCTCAACCATTATTTCGGCCTCTCAATGTCCACGCGATTCGTGCAGCCCAACGGCGGCCTGGCGAACGGTAAAGATGCCATGACCTTTGAGTTCGCCGGCGATGATGACGTCTGGGTGTTCATCGACGATGTCCTCGTGGGCGACATTGGCGGCATCCACACCCGTGCTGAGCTGACCATTAACTTCCAAACGGGCGAAATCACCGTTAACGGTTCCGCAAACGGCACGCTGCGGAGCAAGTTCCAGGCGGCAGGCAAGGGCGGCTCAGCCGAGAATTGGAACAGCAATACCTTCGCCGACGGCACCAACCACACCCTCAAGTTCTTCTACCTGGAGCGCGGCGCCACCGACTCCAATATGAAGCTCAAGTTCAACCTCGTGACGGTGCCCGAGTCCGACATCATCAAGTTCGACCAGGACGGCAAGTTCGTACAGGGTGCCGAGTTCAAGCTTTATAAGACCGACAAGGACTTCCAGACCGAGGGCAAGCTCCTCGGCTCCGGCACTACGGACGAGACCGGCCGCCTAACGCTCACGAACGACGATGACAACGGCGTCATCAACTTCGACGATCTCTACAACAAGAATCACGGTAACAAGTACTACCTCCTGAAGGAGACGCGCGTGCCGGAGGGATACCGCTCGAGTCTCACGGCGACAGGTGGCAGCATGCAGCTCGAGTACGTGCCCGCGAGCGCTGAGAACGGCGCGGGCGGCGTCATCATCAACCGCGGCGGTATGGACGAGGACAGCGACGTGTGGAAGAACGGTGCGTTCGCCGGCGCGAAGGAGACCATCACCGCGCCCGAGACTGTGTACCAGGCGAACGATGACTTGGCGCAGCCAGGCGAGCCCGTTGACATGGAGCACGGCACCCTGTTCGCAGTGGTTCTCAAGCGCGATAAAAGCAAGAACGCTGATGCTACCAATCAGAACGCCTGGTACGCCGTGTCGGGCGACCCGACGAAGGGGTACGCCCTCGCCGACACCCCGGGCGTGGCCGGCGCCATCAAGGTGGCGAAGGCGGAGCCGCATGTCTTCACGCTCAACACAAGCGGCCAATATCAGGTGGAGATTTCAGATCTGCCCGGCGACATCTCCAAGTACTACTACCTGCTGCCAGAGGCGGACCGTGCTCAGGATGTCGAATACGCGGTGGGTATCTACTACACGAAGGAAAATTCCGTTGCCAAGGCGGGGCCGGAAAACACGGTTCACGTGTTCAGCGATGACCTTCCCGATGGCAATGTGAACTTTCAGCGGCAGTTCGCCACGCGCCTGCTCGTCACGAACATCCAGAACCGCCTGTTCGTGCAAAAGACCGATACCGAGGGCAACCCCGTAGACGGCGCGAAGTTCGGCTTGTACACGGCAGATCAGGTGAAAACAGACGCGAACGGCAACATCGCCCTCGACGGCGACCAGACCCCTTACGACACCCTGACGACGGGGCAGGTCGACAACCCGATCCCGCTCGAAGGGGCGGGCATATTCCCGTGTACGAGCGGCGGCAACAGGCCGCTCGTGAAAGGCACCTACTTCCTAAAGGAGGTCTCGGCGCCCAAGGGCTTCCTGCTTAACGACACGCTCACCAAGGTGATTGTGGACGATTACGGCGTCCATGCCGATGCTGGTACGGACGATGACGGCGTCTCGACGTTCGTGGGGCCGGGCGCGCTTATGAAGAGCCTGGGCCAGTTTGGTGCAGAGGGCGACATCGACAACACGTTCACGTGGATCAAGGGTATGCGGCAGACCTCGGATGGCGTGACCGATGCTGGCGATAATCTGTCGTGGAGCAATGTCGATCCCGCCGATGCCGGCGACACGGTGCACCTCAAGTACGGCGCCAACGGACGCATCTACCAGTATGGGCCCACCGAGAAGGACGAACCCTACCGCCTGGAGACCGAGACGGGCTGGATACGCATGGGCATCACCCAGGACGAGCAGCCCAAGGGAATCACAGCGAAGGGCGCCCGCGCCGACCTGGGCGACATGAATCTGAACGCCCTGTTTACGGGCGCCACCTGCGTGCGCGTGGCGAACGAACGCGAGGCGAGCCTCGAGGTGACGAAGAAGGTTGCCCTGCCCGATGGCCTGACGGGCAATAAGGACGCGGAGTTCACCTTCAAGTTCACCGTGCCCGAGGGGAAGACCTACAAGGCTGCAGTGTTCAAGAACGCTGGGGCCGGAAAGCAAGCCGGCGACGTGTTCGATTTGAAGAACGGCGACACCCATGCTATCAAGGCCGACGAGACGATTCGCGTGTACGGTCTTGGCGAGGGCGACGAGTACGCGGTGCAGGAGCTGACCGGCGCAGACAAGATGCCCGCGGGCTATAAGCTGACCGGCCGCAAGCAGGGTGACAAGAATCTGATTGAAGAAGGCGAGCGCATCTCGGGCACGATTGCCCCGCAGAATTCCAACGGCACGCTGGCCGAAGACAACAAGCTGGTGTTCACCAACAGCTACAGCGTGAAGTCTTCGGTGACGCTCACCGGCATTCGGGCGCAGAAGGTGCTTCAAGGCCGCAAGTGGACTAAGGCCGACAGCTTCAAGATTTGCCTGCGCGCCGCCGATGACACGCCGATGCCTGATGGTGCCACGGCAGCGCCTGTGGCCGGCATGAAGCAGGTCGAGAAGACCGTTACGAGCGCCGAAGAATTTAGCTTCGGGGAAATTAAGTATGAGAAGCCTGGCCAGTACACCTACTACATTACCGAGACTATGCCCGCCAAGAGCGATCCCAGTTGGCTGGGCGGCGTCAGCTACTCCAGCGCCGAATACAAGGTGGCCGTAACGGTAAAGGATGACGGCAAGGGCAAGCTGACCGAGCCAGTCGTCAAAATGGAACAGACCTATAAGGATGATGGCACCGCCACATCTCGGGTGATTGACAATCAGATTGCGGTGATTACGAACGCGTACCGCCCGAAGGGGACCTCGGTAACGCTCAAGGCGAAGAAGCGCTTCACGGGCGGTGAGCTCGCAGGGGGCGACTTCTCGTTCGCTCTGTACAAGGGTGACAAGGCGGAAGGCACGCCCATTGAGACCGTCACGAACGACGAGAAGGGCAACATTACCTTCCAGCCCATCAACTACACCGAGGCAGGTGACTACGAGTACACCATCAAGGAAGTTACCGGTAACGACCAGACCATCGTCTACGACGGTCAGAAAGTGAAGGTCAAGGTCAGCGTTACCGATAACAAGAACGGCACGCTGGACGCGACCGTCACCTACGGCGGCGATAAGGCCGTGCCGACCTTCACCAACGTGAAGCCGACGACGGACGTTACCGTCGAGGCCACGAAAGTTCTCGCGGGCAAGGCGCTGACGGACGGCGCGTTCGCCTTCGGCCTGTACCAAGGCGACACGTCCACGGGTAATCCCGTCAAGATCGTCCAGAACGACAAGGAGGGCAAGATCAATCTTGCCCTCACCGGTCTGACCATCGGCGAGTACGACTACAAACTCAAGGAGGAGAACGTCGGTGCCGATCCGACTATCACCTACGACACCAAGGCGGTGAAGGTTCACGTCTCGGTGAAGGCGGAGGGCGACAAGGCGAAGGCGACCGTCACCTATGACGGCAAGAACGATGCCCCGACCTTCACTAACAAGTACCAGCCCGCCGAGACCTCGGTGGCGCTCACGGCGAAGAAGGCCTATGTGAAGACCGACAACACGCCGGCCACGCTCAAGGGCGGCGAGTTCACCTTCGACCTGTACGAGGGCGACCTGACGGCTGAGCAGCTGAAGGGCAAGCAACCCATCCGGAGCGCCAAGAACAGCGAGGACGGCACCGTCACCTTCCCGGCCATCGACTACACCAAGGCCGGCGAGTACAAATACACCGTCGCGGAACAGGGGGGCGACCTGTCCCACGTGACCTACGACGCTACGGTGCACCATGCCGTGGTGAAGGTCATGGACAATGCCGGCAAGCTGGACGCCGCTGTTACCTACGATGGTGACAAGGCCAATGCCCCCACCTTCACGAACACCTACACCGCAAAGGGATCCGTGGAGCTGACGGCGACCAAGATCGTTGCGGTCGCGCCGGGCTTCACGCACGACACCAAGCTGAAGGGCGGCGAATACACGTTCGAGCTGAAGGACGCCGACGGCAAGGTGCTCGGCACCACGACGAACAAGGCCGATGGCACGGTGAAGTTCACGCGCAAGTTCACGCTCTCCAACCTGGGCGGCGCTGCGAGCAAGGACTTCACCTACACCATCGCGGAGAAGCCGGGCACGGAGCCGGGCATGGTCTACGACACCCATGCGCTCATCTACAAGGTGACGGTCGCGGACGATGGCACCGGCTCGCTGACGGCCACACCGCAGGTAACGAGTGGAGACAAGACCTTCACGAACACGTACCACCCGAAGGAGACCTCGGTAACGCTCAAGGCGACGAAGCGCTTCACGGGTGGCGAGCTCGCAGGGGGCGACTTCACGTTCCAGCTGCTCGACAAGGATGGCAACGTGATCCAGACCGTCCAGAATGACAAGGACGGCAAGGTCGCCTTCCAGGCAATCAGCTACGACACGCCGGGCGATCACGACTACACCATCAAGGAGGTTGCCGGCAACGACCCGACCGTCGTGTACGACACGAAGGACGTGAAGGTCCACATCAAGGTCTCCGATGAGAAGGGCGAGCTAAAGGCGACCGCCACCTACGACGGCGAGGCCGACGTTCCGACCTTCACCAACTCGAAGCCGACGACGGACGTTACCGTCGAGGCGACGAAGATCCTCACGGGCAAGGACCTGACGGCCGACGCGTTCACCTTCGGCCTGTACGACCAGGCCGGCAACGAGGTCGCCAAGGGCACCAACGACCGGGGCGGCAAGGTCGAGCTGGCCGTCAAGAACCTGAACCTGGGCGAGTACGACTACACGCTCAAGGAGGAGAAAGCCGGCCAGACCGTCGACGGCGTGGACTACGACGTCAAGGAAGTCAAGGTCCACGTCAAGGTAGAGCAGAACCAGGGCGACAACAACAAGACGAAGGTGACCGTCACCTATGACGGTGCCGCTACGGCTCCCACCTTCAACAACACCTACGACGCAAAGGGTTCCGTAATCCTGACGGCGACCAAGACCATCAAGGTTGCGGACGGCTTCGACCACACGACGAAGCCCGCGGACGGCGAGTTCACCTTCGACCTGAAGGACGCTGCCGGCAACGTGCTCGACACCGCGAAGAACGATGCAAACGGCAAGGTCAGCTTCACGCGCGAGTTCCAGCTCTCCGACTTGGACGGCGCCGCGAGCAAGGACTTCACCTACACCATCGTGGAACAGTCGGGCACGGAGCCGGGCATGGTCTACGATACCCATGCGCTCACCTACAAAGTAACGGTTAAGGACGACGGGACGGGCACGCTGAACGCGAAGGCGATCGTTACGAGCACATCAGGCCCGGAGACCTTCACCAACAACTACCAGCCGGCCGCGACCGGTCTGGCTCTCGGTGCGCAGAAGAGGTACGTGAAGAAGGACGACAACACGCCGATCGTACTCAAGGGCGGCGAGTTCACCTTCGATGTGTACGAGGGCAACCTGACGGCTGAGCAGCTGAAGGGCAAGCAGCCCATCCAGACCGCTGAGAACGGCGAGGACGGAAGCGTCAGCTTCGACGCCTTCTCCTACGCGAAGCCGGGCACGCACGAGTACACCATCGTGGAGCGGAAGGGCGACCTGGCCTACGTGACCTACGACGATACGGTGCACCACGCCGTGGTGAAGGTCGTGGACAACGCCGGCGCGCTGCGGGCGAGCGTTGCCTACGACGGCAAGGACGCCACGAAGCCCACCTTCACCAACGCCTACAAGGCACAGGCGACGGTCTCCGGCGCGATCGCCCTCACCAAGAGCGTTGACGTGCACGGCGGCAGCTACCAGATGAAGGCGGGAGACTTCGCGTTCGAGCTGGTGGGGCCCGACGGCAAGGTGCTTCAGACCCAGAAGAACGACGCCGACGGCAAGGTTGCCTTCGACGAGCTGACCTTCGACCATGCGGGCACCTTTATCTACACGGTCCGCGAGGTGCAGCCGACGGACGACGCGCCGGGCGTGCCGGGCGTGACCTACACCGGCAAGACGTACACCCTGACCTACGTGGTGAAGGACAACAACGACGGCAAGCTGGTGGTGGAGAGCTCCACGGTGATGCCGAGCGAGGGTACCGAGAACGGCGTCACCCCCAACACCATGACGTTTACGAACAGCTACCAGCCGGGCCAGACCTCCTACCAGATCTCTGGCACCAAGGTGCTTGAGAATGCCGACCCGTCCACCACGCGGACGCCCGCCGATGGCGAGTTCACGTTCGCGCTGATTGACGTGGCCACGGGGCAGGAGATCGACCGGACCAAGAACGTGGGTAAGGCGTTTACCTTCAAGGCCATCTCGTACACTGCGACTGGTTCGCATGCGTACCAGGTGAAGGAGGTTGCGGGCCAAGATGGCACCATCACTTACAGCGATGCGGTGTTGGATGTGACGGTGAGCGTGACCGACGACGGCAGCGGCCAGCTGACCGCGACGGCGAACAAGACGGCCGCGGATCTGACCTTCACCAACACCTACACGCCGACGGCAACGACGGCGACGATTACCGGAACGAAGGCCCTGACCGGCCGCGACCTGGCCGAGGGCGAGTTTTCCTTCGACCTGAAGGACGCCGCCGGCAACGTGGTCCAGACGGTGCAGAACGGCGTCGACGGCACGTTCAACTTTGCGCCGCTGCAGCTGGACAAGGCGGGGACGTATGTCTATACCGTCTCCGAGCAGGTCGGCGCGGCGACGAACGGCGTCACCTACGACACGACGGTCTTTACCGCGACGGTGACGGTGACGGAGAATGCGGAGACGCACGCGCTGGAGGCGCAGGTTGCCTACAGCACGGGCGGCAAGGCTGCGGATGCGGTGGCGTTCAGCAACAGCTACGCGCCGGCCGCGACTGAGGTGAAGCTGGGGGCCTCCAAGGTGCTGAGCGGCAAGGACCTGAAGGAAGGGCAGTTCTCCTTCCAGCTGAAGGATGCCGACGGCAAGGTGCTGCAGACCGCCAAGAACGCGGCGGACGGCACGGTGGGCTTCAAGGCGATCTCGTACGACAAGCCCGGAACGTACGGCTACAGCATCTCCGAGGTGAACGACGCTCAGAAGAACGTGACGTACGACGCGGCCGAGCACCAGGTAACGGTGACGGTGACGGACGACGGCGCGGGCCATCTGGTGGCGACGGTAACCTATGACGGCGACGTGGCGCCGGTGTTCAAGAACACGTACACGCCGCCGACCACCCCGCCAGTCAACCCGCCGACGGAGCCGCCCACCAACCCACCGGTGCCGAAGGAGGAGAAGCCGGGTCTGCCGAATATGGGCGATACCAGCTTGTCGCCGATGGCCCTGGGTGGCATCGCGGGCGGCGCAGTGGTGCTGATCGCCACAGGTGTGATCCTGCGGCGCCGGAACCGGTAGCTGCGGCGGCCGAGAAGGGCTTTGATTGAGGGCGGGTGGTCGCAGGGCGCGGCCGCCCGCCCTTTTCGGTGAAAGGCTATGTTAGCCCGCCGTTTGCACGCGATTATGATTCTGCAGCTCCTAAGCGCGCCGCGCCCTCTAGAAGTCCGGAAAAGCTGCACGAAGCGGCTATCTTGACCCGGAAAAGCTGCAAATCTAGGCCAAATACACCCGGAAAAGCTGCAAAAGTTGGTAAAATCCATCCTGAAAAGCTGCAAACAGCAGGTGAAGGATGGTGCGTAGTGTGCTGAAGCGAAAGATGCTCGACACCCTCCGTTCGTGGCGGGCGGAAAAGGGCGCCGAATGCCTTCTCATCAAGGGCGCGCGACAGGTTGGCAAGTCGTACATAGTCGCCGAGTTCGGACGGCAGGACTACGAAAGCTTCATCTCCATAGACTTCATTGGGTCCCCGGACCTTAAGCGGGTGTTCGATGGCCCAATCGATGCCGACTCGATCTACCGGCAGATATCGCTCGTCGTGCCCGGCGTGCGCTTTGTTCCAGGACGAACGCTTCTTTTCCTCGACGAGATTCAGGAGTGCCCGCGTGCTCGCGCTGCGCTTAAGTATCTCGCTCTCGACGGCAGGTGCGATGTCGTTGCGTCGGGCTCGCTTCTGGGCATTCGGTTCAAGGAGGAGGCTGCGCTCGCCTCCATTCCCGTTGGGTACGAGCGAGAGGTCGAAATGGGCCCCCTCGATTTCGAGGAGTACCTTTGGGCGCGCGGGTATGGGGAGGACGATATCGCCAATTTGCGGGAATACTATGAGTCGTTGATGCCCGTGCCCGTTGCGGTGAATCAGAAGATGATGCAGATGCTGCGCGAGTACCTCGCGGTCGGCGGTATGCCTGCGGTGGTGGACGCCTTTGCGCGGACGGGCAACTTCGCCGTTGCTTTCGACGAGCAAAGCAGGCTGCTCGCCTCGTATCTCGACGACGTGGCTCGATACGCGCAAGCCCCCGAGCGCGTGCGTGCGCGGGCGTGCTTTGAATCGTTGCCGCGCCAGCTCGCAAAGGAGAATACGAAGTTCCAATATTCCGTGGTCGAGAACAGGGGAACGGCGCGCAAATTTGGTTCGTCCGTGGATTGGCTCGTGGGAGCAGGTATGGTGCGACGGTGCCAGTCGGTGAGCGCCGCCCAATTCCCTCTTGCCGCCTATGAAAATGGGACGAAGTTTCGCCTCTATGCCGCCGATACGGGCGTGCTCATGGCCATGTACGGCTTTGAAATGCTGGAAGCGGTGGTGAACAACAAGCTCGCGGATCCCATGAAAGGCGGCCTCTACGAGAACCTGGTCGCCTGCATGCTTTCGGCGCGGGGTGTGGCTCTGCGTTATTGGCGGTCGCAGAAGGGCGATAGGGAAATAGAGTTTCTCGTCGACTCGCCCGACGCGAGCGTTGTGCCCATTGAAGTGAAGGCCTCGCGCGGATCTACGGTATCGCTCAACGACATGCTCGAGCGGCAGGACGTGAACCTTGGGTACAAGCTGATAGACGGTAACGTCGGCCGAGACGGCAAAAAGGTGACGCTTCCGCTATATATGGCCATGTTCTTGAAGTAGAGCCTTGCGTTGGCGGACTGACCCTTTGTCACATTCCGTGCGGGTTATATGCAGGTTTGCCTGCGCACGCTATCATGTATGGGTTAGACCACAACTATGTACCCCATACGCGAAGGGATGCGCATGTATCTGAAGATCGACATGTTCTAGCCGGGCTTACCCCCGCAGCGGCGCCGCGCGCCCCATCAATTCTGCCGATTTTCACCTTCACGCATATAAAGGAGTCCCGCCATGCGCGACAAGCTCGAAAAGATCATCAAGGCCTACGAGGAGCTCGAGAAGAAGCTCTCCGACCCGGCCGTCGCCTCCGACATCAAGGAGTTCACGCGCCTCAACAAGGAGTACGCGCACCAGTCCGACCTCATCGCCGCCTCGCGCGAGTACATCGGCGCGCTCGATGACATCGAGGCCGCCAAGGAGATGCTCCGCGACACCACCGATGCGGACGAGAAGGAGATGCTCCAGATGGACATCTCCGAGAACGAGGAGAAGCTTCCCCAGCTCGAGGAAGACATCAAGTACATGCTCATCCCGAGCGATCCCAACGACGACAAGAACACCATCGTCGAGATCCGCTCCGCCGCCGGTGGCGACGAGGCGGCCATCTTTGCCGGCGACCTCTACAAGATGTACCAGCGCTTCTGCGAGTCGCGCGGCTGGAAGACCACCGTGCTCGATTCCAGCCCCAGCGAGGCCGGCGGCTTTAAGTCCATCGAGTTCAAGGTCGAGGGCGACCGCGTCTACTCCGTCATGAAGTTCGAGTCCGGCGTGCACCGCGTCCAGCGCGTTCCCAAGACCGAGTCCCAGGGTCGCATCCAGACCTCCACGGCAACCGTCGCCGTGCTTCCCGAGGCCGAGGAGATCGACGTCCAGATCAACCAGTCCGACCTGCGCATCGACACCTACTGCGCCTCCGGTCCTGGCGGTCAGTGCGTTAACACCACCTACTCCGCCGTGCGCATCACCCATCTGCCCACCAACACCGTGGTGCAGTCGCAGGAGCAGCGTTCCCAGATCCAGAACCGCGAGGTCTGCATGCAGATGCTGCGCGCCCGTCTGTATGAGATGGAGCTCGAGAAACAGCAGGCCGAGCTTGGTGCCGAGCGCCAGAGCCAGATCGGCCACGGTAACCGCTCTGAGAAGATCCGCACCTACAACCAGCCTCAGGACCGCGTGACCGACCACCGCATCGGTTTCAACTCCACCTATAACGGCGTCCTTCTGGGCGACCAGCTCGGCACCGTCATCGAGGCACTCGCCGCCGCCGAGCGAGCCGAGAAGCTGGCACAGGCCGTTTAGGTTACGGCGTTCTACGAACGCCGTAACCGGCCGACGCTGCGCGCCACCCAGAACGACAATTTGTCATTCAAAAGGCAAGGCATGACCAGAAGGTCTATGCCTTGCCTTTTTCATGCCAACTTGTTCGTTCTGGGCGGCGCTCGCTGTCCGTCCTCTACCTACGGCGTTGTCTTGCTCCGGATGCGGCAGTTAGTGGTAGTCATTCTGATCCGTAGGGGACGGAGGAAAACGGATCATTTTGGTAAATTGCTATGTGGGTTTATTTAGGTTGACTTGGTAGTCTATGGGCCATTTACCTGCTTAAAGCGTCGGTCGATTACCAAAATAATGCTCAAAAAATCGTCCAAGAAGTCGCGAGCCATTTTTTGACGCGTCGTGCGTCAAGTGATTTGGCAAGTGTTTGGTTGGATATTGGTCAGTTTTGGGGCCACCTTGCCAAAAGCTTGACGGATGCAAATCTAGACGTCGACAAATGAGCACTTCGATTGCGCCGCGAGCAAAAATCTGGGCTGATTCTCGATAATCGCTTCCAATCGTCCCTTACCGCGTGCCACCCTCGCGTACAATCTGCTCCGACATTCACGCGCCGCCTGGCGCTCAAGAGGGGAGGACCCCATGGCAAACGAGATCTGGACCATCAAGCGTTGTCTCGAGTGGACCAAGGAGTACCTGGCCGAGCGCGGCGAGGAGCATCCCCGTCTTTCTGCCGAGTGGCTGCTGTGCGCGGCTACGGGCCTGGCGCGCATCGACTTGTATATGCGCATGGACGAGACGCTCGACGCGGCCCAGCTCGAGACCATGCATGCGGCTGTCGTCCGCCGCGCCAAGGGCGAACCGCTGCAGTACATCACGGGTAGCACGCAGTTCCGCATGATCGACGTAGCGTGCGCCCCCGGCGTGCTCATCCCGCGCCCCGAGACCGAGATGCTCGTCGAGGAAGTTCTGAACTATCTGGATGCCGAGGTGCTGAGCCCCGAGGCCGCCGCCCGTCAGCGCGTGGAGTTGCCCTGGAACGATGAAGTCGAGCAGGCCCGCAAGGCCGAGGCAGCACTGGCCGATGAACGCGCGACTGCCGAGCGCCGTGCCGCCAACCTCACGGCTGCCGACGAGGCGGCGCTGGGCAGCGACGTACTTGGCAGCCGCGCCTATGCCGAGGAGCTGGCCGATCGCGAGGCCGAGGAAGCCGCCGCGCGGGCAGCAGAAAGCGAAGCAGCAGAAGCCGAGGCCATGGAAGCCCCCGAGCCCGAGCTCGACGAATACGGCATTGCCATCGAAGGCGACGACCAGGAGACGACCTCCGCGCAGAACGCCGCCGAGGCCACCGAGCCCGCTCCCGCCGAGCCCCGCGTCGCCCGCGTCCTCGAGGTCGGCTGCGGCACGGGCTGTATCTCGCTCTCGCTTGCCTGGGAGCGCCGCGGCCACGTCACCTGCACCGCTACCGATATCGAGCCGCGCGCCATCGACCTGGCAACCAAAAACCGCGACGCCCTAGGTCTCACGGCAGACGAGGTCGCATTCAGCCTCACCAACCTGGTAAGCTCGATTCCCCGCGAAGAGTGGGGCACCTTCGACGTCCTCGTCTCCAACCCTCCGTACATTCCCACCGACGTCATGCGCTCGCTGCCGCACGAGGTCAAGGATTTTGAGCCCGACCTGGCGCTCGAAGGCGGTGCCGACGGCCTCGACATCTTCCGCCGCTTGCTCAACGCGGCGCCCTACATGTTGCGCGCCGGTGGCCTCTTTGCCTGCGAGCTCTACGAGGGCGCTCTCGACGCCGCCGCCGAGCTCTGCCGCCAAGCGGGCCTGTCGGATGTGCGCATCGTCCGCGACCTCACCGATCGTCCCCGCATCGTCCGAGCCGTCGTCACGGAGCCCAAACAGCGTCAGTAATATTTATTAACTGATTCATTTCTAATTATAAAGCAATTTATAATTATCTCGGTTGGTAGCTGGTAGCCGAGGGGGTCATAATGAAACAACGATTTACCTATGACTGCGTTCTCATAAAAGAAGACGACGGTTACTGTGCCAGCTTCCCGCAGGTCCCCGGGGCCTTTGCCGATGGCGATACACGCGAAGAAGCAATAGCTCATGCCATCGAGGCGCTGATGGCGTTTTTGGCCGACGATCTTAACAATGGTCGGGCTCCGGCTGGGTACGAGCGTTCGGCCGAGGTCGTGGCCCTTTCAGTCGAAATCGACCACGAGGACGCTCGGGAAGCGGCGTGTCGAACGTTTAAGGACGCGGCGGCGGACCTCAGGGTTTCCGCACCGCGAATCACTGCGCTGGTCAAAGCCGGCAAACTCGATGTTGAGCTTGTCGACGGCCGTCGGATGATTACGATCGACAGCATCGAGCGTTACGCCGCTCAGGAACGCCATGCCGGCAGGCCAAAGAAGTTCGTCGCAGTCCAATAACCCCTCGTTGCCTACTGATCTCGGGCTTCACTTCTGCAAAAAAGACCCTTCGAGCCTATTTCCGCTCTTGCAATATACCGTAAAACTTCTACTATAGAAGGAGAAAGGTATGTCAAATCAGCCGCATCGATACCGCATTGTGCTCGATTACATCGAGCCTTGGCTCGATGAGCAGGATGAGTCTACGTTGCGACAGATTTACGCAGACCTTTTGGTACTTGAGAAAGAAGGTCCTAGCCTTGGTCGTCCGCTGGTTGACCGCGTGAAGGGCTCGAAATTGCATCATTTAAAGGAACTAAGGGTGACGTCGTGCGGACCGTCGGTGATTCGTATCCTTTTAATATGAGAAAGCCATTGTCAATAGGCGTGTTTGTTCGAGCCCGGTTTAAAACCGGGCTTTTTCGTTTCCCGTCGGGAGGGCCCGCGCACGCTGCACGTTTAGTCGACGCTTGCCTGGCAAGCTAATATCCGCGGGCT
>DBGEDL010000088.1:0-45786 GCA_048375035.1 Collinsella sp. | reverse complement strand
CCACCTCGTCGACACCAACGACCACTCCATCGCCGCCAAGCTCATGCATAAGCTCGTACATGTCATTGACGCGCTCGCGCTCGGCAAGCTCTTTGGCATGACGTTTGAGGGCGCGTTCGCAAGCCTTGATCACCTGCTGGCGCGGGTCCTCGCGATAATGCTCCACGAGGGCGGGAATCTCCTCAAACGTGGCGCTCGCCAACTCACCGGCAACCTGCGATGCCGAAACCGAGCTCGTCATGTTGGCCATACCAGGCCCTCCTTGCATGCAAATCAGATAAAAAGAAGGGCCACCCGAAGGTGACCCTTGTGTCCAAACGAGTGGACAGACGCTGCGATCTTCTTAGCGCTTCTCGGGGATGCGAGCAGCCTTGCCCACCTTGTCGCGGAGGTAGTACAGCTTGGCGCGACGGACGCGACCATGACGAACGACCTCGAGCTTGGCGATCTTGGGGCTGTGAAGCGGGAAGGTACGCTCAACACCGACACCGAAGGACATCTTGCGGACGGTGAAGGTCTCGCGGGCACCGGCGCCGGCCATGCGGATGACGTCGCCCTGGAAGACCTGGATGCGCTCGCGGTCGCCTTCCTTAATGCGGTAGTGAACCTTGACGTTGTCGGCGACGCGAACCTGAGGAATGTCCTCGCGGATCTGCTGACGCTCGATTGCGCGGATGTAATCCATGTGCAATTCCTTACTCTTCTAGAGGTGCCGTACCACCATGGCCGGCACGTAGTTGAACAAACGTATTCGAGTATACACGCGCGGGTTTCTGCTGCAAGAACAATTTTTTACGCAGACAAAAAGACAAAACCCGCACATGATAACCGCCCGTCTCACAAATGAGACGGGCGGCATGAAGGGGGGCTACACTAGGCGTCTACGCCCAAAACGTTAGGCGGGACGCTTGGCCTCGAGCTTGGCCTGGGCGGCAGCCAAGCGCGCGAGGGGCACGCGGTAGGGCGAGCAGGACACGTAGTCCACGTCGGCCACGTTAAACAGGCCCTTGATGGACTTGGGGTCGCCGCCGTGCTCACCGCACACGCCAAAGTGCATGTCGGGGTTGGTGGCACGGCCCTTCTCGACGGCCATGCGTACCAGCTCGAGTACTGCCGTATCGATGGTCTCGAAGGGGTTGTCCTTCAGAATCTTCTTATGCATGTACAGCGGGATGAACTTAGCCTCGGCGTCGTCACGCGAGAAACCGAAGGTCGTCTGGGTGAGGTCGTTGGTGCCAAAGCAGAAGAAGTCGGCATGGTGAGCGATCTCGTCAGCGACCATGCAGGCGCGCGGCAGCTCGAGCATCGTGCCCACGGGAATATTGAGCTCGACGCCTTCTTCGACGGAAACCTCGGCGATCACGCGCTCGATGACCTCGCGGGTCTGGACGTGCTCGGCCGTGATGGAGACGAGCGGAACCATGATCTCGGGACGCGGGTCGACGCCCTCCTTGATAAGGCAGGCAGCAGCCGTGGCGACGGCGCGAACCTGCATGAGCGGCAGATCGCTAAAGACGACGGATAGGCGCACGCCGCGCAGGCCGAGCATCGGGTTGGACTCGACCATGCCGTCGATGCGACGCAGGCGGGCACGCAGGGCGGAAAGCTCTTCCTCGCTGGCGCCAGCGGCCTCCTTCTTGGTGATGGCAACCTCGAACTCGCGAGGATTATCCAGGAACTCATGAAGCGGCGGATCGAGCAGACGAACGACCACATCGCGACCGGACATGGTCTTGAACATGGCCAGGAAGTCCTCCGTCTGAACCTTGAGCAGATCGGCGAGGGCCCGCTGCTTCACGGCCTCATCGTCGGACAGTATAAAGCTCTGGATGATGTTCTTACGGTCGCCCAGGAACATGTGCTCGGTGCGGCACAGGCCAATAGCCTCGGCGCCAAACTCGAGGGCAAGCTCGGCATCCTCGGGATTGTCGGCGTTGACGCGCACATGGTTGGCATGACCACAGGTCTCGTCCAGGCGAATCTCGTCGGCCCAGGACAGGATAGTGTCCAGGTCGCCGGTAAGCTCGGCGGAGACCAAGTCGACGGGACCGTCGACGACGATGCCCTGGGTGCCGTCGATGGAGATGACATCGCCCTCGTGCAATACGCGGTCGCTGCCCTCGATGCGCACGACCTTCTCGGCGGCATCGATGTGGAAACACTCAACGCCGCAGACGCAGGGCGTACCCATACCGCGGGCGATAACAGCGGCATGGCTCGTCTTGCCACCGTGGCTGGTCAGGATGCCCTCGGCGGCGACCATGCCCTTCAAGTCGTCGGGGTTGGTCTCCCAACGGACCAAGATAACCTTATGACCCTCGTTTGCGCGCGCGACGGCGTCATCGCTCGAGAACACGACCTCGCCCACGGCGGCGCCGGGGCTGGCGTTCAGACCGCTGGCCAGCGCCTCGTACCTCTTGGAAGCGTCAAACTGCGGGTGCAGGAGCTGGTCGAGTTGCGCGGGATCGATACGGCTCACGGCCTCTTCGCGGGTGATCAGGCCTTCCTCGACCATTTCGATGGCGATGCGCAGGGCGGCGGTGGCAGTGCGTTTACCCACGCGTGTCTGGAGCATCCAGAGCTTGCCCTGCTCGATGGTGAACTCGATATCGCACATATCGCGGTAATGGTCCTCGAGCGTCAGGAACACGCGCTCGAGCTCCTCACCTGCA
The DNA here is from genome assembly GCA_048375035.1 of Collinsella sp. GTDB lineage: Bacteria > Actinomycetota > Coriobacteriia > Coriobacteriales > Coriobacteriaceae > Collinsella. Next base: position 43,114 of record DBGEDL010000088.1, on the reverse strand, counting down.
GACTCGAGGCCCGGGGTGGCCTTGAGGTCGGCGATGGGCTCGGTGTTGCGGATACCGGCGACGACGTCCTCGCCCTGGGCGTTGACCAAAAAGTCACCGTAGAACTCCTTGGTGCCGTCGGCCGGATTACGCGTAAAGGCGACGCCCGTCGCAGAGGTCTCGCCCTTGTTGCCAAAGGCCATGGCCTGTACGTTGACGGCGGTGCCGAGGTCGTCGGAAATGCCATGCTGCTTGCGGTAGATGCAGGCACGCTCGTTCATCCAGCTGCCAAAGACGGCCTGGATTGCAAGGCGTAGCTGAAGCTCCGGGTCGTGCGGGAAAACGGGCTTGCCGTCAGCGACCTCGAGCTCGGGATACAGGGAGGCATCGACGTTCTCGGAGAAGATGCCCTTAAAGGTCTCGACGAGTTCCTGCAGGTCCTCGGCCGAAAGCTCGGAATCGACGCGAACGCCGGCGACCAGACGGGCCTGGGTCAGGGCGTTCTCGAACAGATCGGCGTCAACGCCCATGACGACATTGGAAAACATCTGGATAAAGCGGCGGTAGCTATCCCAGGCAAAACGCGGGTTCTGCGTCTGCGCGATGAGGCCCTGGACGGAATCGTCATTGAGGCCCAAGTTGAGGACCGTGTCCATCATACCGGGCATGGAGAACGGAGCGCCCGAGCGAACCGACACGAGCAGCGGATCGGAGGCGTCGCCGAGCTTCTTGCCGCAGCGGGCCTCGAGGTCCGCCTCGGCAGCAACGATCTCATCGAGTGCGCCCCCGGGCCACACGTTGCCGGCACCGGAGTACTCGACGCAAGTCTGGCAGGTAATGGTAAAGCCACCGGGAACCGGCAGGCCGATGCGGCTCATCTCGGCAAGGTTTGCGCCCTTGCCGCCAAGCACGAAGTTCATGGACTTGTCGCCCTCAGTAACACAGGTGCCCTGGGCGTCGGTTCCAAAACGGTAAACCCTCTTGCAATCGCTCACGATACTTCCCCTTCCATGCGCTCTCGCGCACGACCGTGGTGACGAATCGACCCGCCTGATGCGGGCCGTGAGGGTACTATACGGCGGGCATTGAGCGGGCTTGCGTAGAGGGCGCGGGGTTTGGTAAACGTGGTAAATGTGGCGGTAAACGGTAGGTAAAGGTGGTTACCTTATGAAGATACCAATGCAATGGAATTGCAGGTCAAATGCAAGTTCTTTGCTAAATCGCTTTACCAATATCGTGCATTATTTTTAGGTAGTCTTTTAGAGACAGTGCATTTTTAGCTACCGACATGAGTTAACTTTGCTGGGCACGGCGGGCGGCACGGCGGGCGCGAGCTTCTTGGATTTCCTCCAAGTGGCTAATGATCTCGGCAGCGCTTTCCTCGATGGCCTTGCCGTCGGTACGCACCACAAAGCAGCCTAGGCGCTTCATGAGGGCACGAGCTTCCTCGAGCTCGCTGCGCACGCCCTCGGGCTCGGCATAGGAGCCGGCAACGGCACGGGCGTAGTCATCGCCCAAGCGGCTATCGCGAATTTCGGAAATCACATCGACGGTCGAAATCAGGCCGAACAGGCGCATCGGGTCGACCTCGTAAATCGACTTCGGCGGCTCCATGCCATGGGCCAACGGAACATTGGCAACCTTGTAACCTTGATAGGCCAAATACATCGACAGCGGCGTCTTGGACGTGCGCGATACGCCCAGTAGCACGATATCGGCACCCGACAGATCGTCGCAACCGCGCCCGTCATCGTGCTCAACGAAATACTCCATGGCCTCGATACGATGGAAATAGCGGTCATCGGTCTTGTGAATCACGCCCGCAACGCCCTTGGGCGACACACCGATAAGCGACGACAGCACGGCGAGCGTCGGACCGATCAGGTCGACCGAGCGAATGTGCAGCATGCCCAAGTAGTCGAGCACACGAGCACGAAGGGCCGGATCGACAATGGTGTGGAACACGGCGATATCGCGATGGTCGGCATCGACGCGCGGCCCCACAAATGACTTGACCTGCTCCACGGAGGCCACCTTGGGCAGGCGCAAAACGCGAAAAGCCCCTTCATCAAATTGCCCGGACGCCGCAAGCACCACCTCACAAGCGGTATCGCCGAGAGAGTCGGAGATAACGATAACGGTGGGACGAACGGCGACCGGGCAATCCATGCGGGGCTCCTTTTGCGCTTACGCGCAGGCTGGCTTACTTTTTGCGGGCAAGCTCACCGATGTTGGCGATGCCGGAGAAAACGGCCTCGAAGCGGTTGAGCAGCTTAAGGCGATTATCGCGGAGCTGCTCGTCCTTGTCCATGACCATAACCTCGTCGAAGAAGCGGTCGATGGGGGCACGCAGAGCTGCAAGGGCGGCAAATGCGGCCGGGTAATCCTCGGCGGCAAGGGCGGCATCAACAGCGGTCTGAGCGGCCTCGGAGGCGTCGGCGAGCGCGAGCTCGGCCTCGCCCATCAGGCTGCGGTCATACTCCGCACCCAGCTCGGGCTTGGAGATATGCGCGGCGCGGGCATAGGCGGTCGCCAGGTTGTCGAACGTCTCAGCGTCGTTCTTGCGGGCCTCGTCGAGGGCGGCGCAGCGGGCGAAGAAGACGGACGGGGCGATGATGTGCACCGCGGAGACGGCGGCGACGGTATCGGCCGGAATCTTTTCGTCGCGGGCCATGCTCACCAGGCGGCCATGGAAGAAGTCACGAACCTGCTGGGCGACCTCGGCGGCGTCGAACTCAATGCCCTGCTCACTGTAGAGTTCGAGGGCAAAGTCGATGAGCGACGTGGGGTCGATCGGCAGACGGTCGCGCAGGATGTTGATAATGCCGATAGCGGCACGACGCAGCGCGTAGGGGTCGGAGGAGCCGGTCGGGGGCTCGCCGATGGCAAAGATACCGGCGATGGTATCGAGCTTGTCGGCGCAGGCCACGATGCAGCCAGCGGTGCCCTCGGGCAGCTCGTCACCGGCAAAACGGGGACGATAGTGATCGCGAATAGCATGGGCGACCTCGTCGTTCTCCCCCATCGCGGTCGCGTAATAACCGCCCATCACGCCCTGCTGGCTCGTGAACTCGACGACGGCGTTGGACACCAGGTCTGCCTTGCACAGGTGTGCGGCGCGAGCAGCGTCGGCGGCAAGATGGGCGCCCAGGTGAGCCTCGCGGGCGATAGCGAGCGCGAGCTGCTCGATGCGCTCGGACTTGGCGAGCACGCTACCGAGCTTCTCCTGGAAGGCAACCTTGGCCAGACGCTCACGGAACTCGTCGAGGGAGATCTTCAGGTCCTCCTCGTAGAAGAACTTGGCATCGTCCAGACGGGCGCGCACGACGCGCTCGTTGCCGTCGATCACACGCTCGGCATTCTCGGGCTTGCTGTTGGAAACGACTACGAACTCACGCGTGAGCTTGCCCTCGCCGTCATAGATCGGGAAGTAGCGCTGGTTGGTGAGCATGGACTCGCAGATAATCTCGTGCGGGACCTTGAGGAACTCCTCGTCGAAAGTACCGACGAGCACCGTCGGCCACTCGCAGAGGTTGATAACCTCCTCAAAGACCTTCTTGGGCGTATCGACATGGCAGCCGGGACGGGCAGCCTCGACCTCGGCGATACCGGCGAGGATGGCCTCGCGACGGCGCTCGGCAGAAAGCACGCCGGCGTCCTCGAGCACCTGCTCGTAGACGGCGGGGCTGGCAACCACATGGTCACCGGGGCCAAGTACGCGATGACCACGCGTGGTGTTGCCACTCGTCACGTCGGCAAACGACACGGGCACAACATCCTCGCCCAAAAGGCAGCAGATCCAACGGACCGGACGAACAAAGGTCGCATGCTCGTGACCCCAGCGCTGGGAGCGGTAGTTGGGCCACTGCAGGCCGGCGATGGTCTTCTCGCACAGAGCGGTCAGAATCGGCGTAGCCGGTGCGGAAGGGATATTCTTCTCGGCAAAGACGTACTCACGGCCGTCAGCGTCCTCGCGACGGACCAGGTCCTCGGCAGCCACACCGCACTTGCGGGCGAAGCCCTGGGCGGCCTTGGTGGCGTTGCCGTCGGCATCAAAGGCAATGTTTGCCGCGGGGCCACGCTTGACCTCGTGAACCTCATCGGTCGCGGTGGCAACGTCGGCAACGAGCGCAGCCAGGCGACGCGGGCTCGAGATCACGCGGACCTCGCCGTGGGCCAGACCGGCCTCGTCGAGACCCTTGGCGATCATGGTGCCAAGCTGCTTGACGGCATTGTTCAGCGGTGCAGAGGGCATTTCCTCCGTACCGATCTCAAACAGGAAATCCTTAGCGTCTGCCATGGCTTACGCCACCTCGCCTTCCTGGTCGGCATTCTCGTTGACTCCGGCGACCTCAGCCATATAGGCCTCGCAGCACGCCTTGGCGACGGCGCGGACGCGCAGGATGTAGTTGGCACGCTCGACTGCGGACAGGGCGCCGCGGGCATCGAGCAGGTTGAAGGCATGACTGCACTTCATGACGCAGTCGTATGCGGGCAGCGGCAGCTTGCGCTCCAGGCAGGAATGGCACTCGGCCTCGTAGTCGTCAAACTTCTGACGCATCATCTCGACGTTGGCGACCTCAAAGTTGTAAGCGCTAAACTCGCGCTCGTTCTCCAGGAACACGTCGCCATAGGTCATGGGCGTGCCGTCGGGCAGGTAGCTCCACACCAGATCGTAGACCGAGTTGACGCCCTGAGCGTACATGGCGATACGCTCCAGGCCATAGGTGATCTCGACGGGTACGGGGTCGACCTCGATACCGCCCACCTGCTGGAAGTACGTGAACTGCGTGACCTCCATGCCGTTGAGCCAGACCTCCCAGCCAAGGCCCCAGGCGCCCAGGGTCGGGCTCTCCCAGTCGTCCTCGACAAAACGAACGTCATGATCGTTAGGGTCCAAGCCAATGGCGGCCAGCGAACCCAGGTAGAGCTCCTGGGCGTTGACCGGCGAGGGCTTGATAAGCACCTGGAACTGATAGTAGTGCTGCATGCGGTTGGGGTTCTCGCCGTAGCGGCCGTCGGCGGGACGGCGGCAGGGCTGCGCATAGCAGGTGCGCCACTCGGCGGGACCGAGCGAGCGCAGCGTGGTCGCGGTATGGAAGGTACCGGCACCGACCTCGGAGTCATAGGGCTGCATAATGACGCAGCCCTGCTCGCCCCAGTACTGCTGGAGGCGCAGGATGATGTCTTGGAAGGAAAGCGATGAAGCGTTCATGCCTCTAATATCCCCTCGTCGAAACGATTACACGGTTAGGTACTGTACTATAGCGGTTTTTAGTCGATAGCGCCGATGCGGTTGAGCGGCCAGTAGCGAACAAGCGCCACGGCAATCAGATCGGAGCGGTCGACCGGACCAAAGTAGCGCGAGTCGGCAGAGTTCTCGCGGTTGTCGCCCATCACCCACACGCACCCGTCGGGGACGGTGTAGGGATAGCTCACCTGAGCGCCGGGAGCCTGGACCGAAAGCGGCCAGCTCATGCCGGTCGTATAGTCCTCATCGAGCGCCTGGCCGTCGACGACGACATTGCCGTCCTGAAGGTCGACCGTCTGGCCGGCCGTGGCGATGACGCGCTTTACCAGCACGTCATGCTCGGATGTGGCATCGGGGTTGTGAAACACCACGATATCGCCCTGTTTGACGGGCTGTCCGAGTTCGAGCGTCACCTTCTGCGCCAGAATCTGATCGCCGATCTCGATCGTGTCCTCCATGGAGCCGGTGGGCACCACAAAGGGCTCGACCACAAAGGTGCGGATCAAGAAGGTGGCGGCGAGCGCGATAAGAATGACTAAAACCCACTCCAGAGCACCACGTAAAGTGAAAACGGACCTTTCGCCAAAATCATGTTCGAGGTGAACCCGCTGACGCCCTTTATCATCCACCATTCTATTCACCCCTTCCGGAAAGCAAATCTTGCGCGTATGCGCGCTCCTGGGGCGTAAGCCGCGCCGTCTCGATCAGGTCGGGACGCCAGCGGCAGGTGCGCTCGATGGCATTCTTACGGCGCCAGGCGTCAACCTTGGCATGGTCACCGCTCACGAGCACCGGCGGCACGCCCTCGCCGTTGAATTCGGCAGGACGGGTGTACTGCGCATACTCGAGCAGGCCTCCGTCCTCGGCGGTCGAGAACGACTCGTCCACGTTGCTCATCTCGTCGCCCAGGGCACCGGGGATGAGGCGTACGACGGCATCGGCAACGACCATGGCGGGCAGCTCGCCGCCCGTGAGCACGTAGTCGCCAATCGACAGACGCTCGTCGGCATACGCATACGCGCGCTCGTCGACACCCTCGTAACGACTGCACACGAACAGCAAGCGCTCGCTTTTAAGCAGGCGCTCTGCCACATGCTGCGTGAAGGGCTCGCCACAGGGCGTAAAGAACACCACGGTTGGCTTGGGACCCTCGGCACGAATGGACTCGATGGCCTCGGCAATGGGCTCGACCTTCATGAGCATGCCCTGCCCGCCGCCGTACGGCTCGTCATCGACGGTGCGATGGCGGTCGTGCGTCCAGTCGCGCAGGTTATACGCCTTAAAATCAAAAAGGCCGGCCTTGCGGGCGCGGCCCAAAATCGACGTGGACATGACGGGCTCAAACATCTCGGGAAAGACCGAAAGGGTCTCAATCAGCATGTTGTCCTCCCTACTTGTCCATATCGATCAAGCCGTCCATAACATGGACGGAAATTGTTCCTGTGTCGGGAAGATCGAGTACAACCTGCTCGATCACGGGAATCAGCACCTCGCCGTACCGATCGCCCTCGACAACCCAAACATCGTTGGCGGGCGTCGACATGATCTCGACGATCGTTCCGAGGGAACCGAAGCGCTCATCGACCACCTCGCGACCCATAAGGTCGGTATAGGCGGCATCGAGCGAATCGAGCTCAAAATCGTCACGATTTGCCAACACATAGCATCCCGTGATGCCCTCGGCGGCCGTCAAGTCGTCAATGCCCTCAAACGAGACCAGATCGCCATCGCCCGTATCGGTGACGGACACGACCGTGCAAAAGCGGTCGCGCTTGAGCGCCGGCGGCGTCAGGGCGACGCGCATACCCGGCTCTAATACAGAAGGAAGCCCCCGCAGCGGCTGCGCGAGGACCTCCCCCTTCCTTCCGTGCGGCTTGACCACACGGGCGATGTTTTTGTACTGGGACCTCAAGGTCCTAGCCCAGAACCTCTACCTCGACAGCAGTGTCGAGGCGAGCGGCCAGTGCACGGGCGAGCGTGCGAATGGCCTTGATGGTACGGCCACGACGGCCGATGACCTTAGCGACGTCATCCTCGGCGACAGAAACCTCGATCGTAGAGGCGTCGTCACCATCGATGACCTCAAGGCTCACGGAATCCGGGTCGTCGACGATCTGAACAACGAGATATTCGACGAGATCGGCGATGCGATCTGAGAGCATTGCCTCACCCTCGAGCTGTGCAGCGTCAACCTCAGGCACGATTTACTCCTCGGCGCCCTCAGCGGCCTCAGCGGCAGCCTTAGCGGCCTCGGCCTCTTTGGCGAGCTGCTTCTTGGACTTCTTGACGACGGTCTCGGTCTTCTCGCCCTCGTTGGCGGCCTTGACCAGAGCGGCGACGGCGTCGGTGAGCTGAGCGCCCTTGGACTGCCAGTCGGCGATCTTCTCGAGGTCGAGGTTGATGGTCTTGGGGGCGGTCATCGGGTTGTAGCGGCCAACCTCCTCGATGATACGACCGTCACGCGGGGCGCGGGAATCGGCGACGACGACACGGTAGTACGGACGCTTCTTAGCGCCGTGACGAGCAAGGCGAATCTTGACTGCCAAAGGAAACTCCTCCAACCAAGCAGCTTTAGGCTGCAACTACAAACAAACAGTTGAACATAATACGCCATCGACGCGGGCAGGTGAAGTCCGTGAGACCAACTTCTTCGGTGTAGTCGAGGGCAAATCCATATCTTAGACAAGAATTCGGGATTTGCAAGCACATACACGCACCCCACATGAGCTGCGCGGTATACTCATGACATGGAAAGACGCGAACATACATACGGTTATGAGGATGCCATGGGCGTCACGCCGCCCCCCTGGACGGGTCCGGCGGTGGGCCTCATGGACCTCGATGCGTTTTTTGCGAGCGTGGAGATGCTCGATCATCCCGAATGGCGCGGAAAGCCGCTCATCGTGGGCGGAGACGCCGATTCGCGTGGCGTCGTGTCCACGTGTTCGTATGAGGCACGTCGCTTTGGCGTGCACTCTGCCATGGCCTCGGCCGAGGCGCGGCGCTTGTGCCCGCAAGCCATTTGGACGCACGGGCACTTTGATCGCTACCGCGAGGTGAGCGCGCAGGTCATGGCAATTCTTGCCGAGGAGACGCCGCGCGTTGAGCGCGTATCCATCGACGAAGCCTTTATCGATATCACACCGGGTCGCTTTGCGCCCGAAGACCCGCTACTGGTTGCGCGGCGTATAAGCGACCGCGTGGCAGCGCTGGGAGTGACCTGCTCCATTGGCGTGGGCTGCAACAAGACGGTCGCAAAGATCGCAAGCGAGCGTGATAAGCCGTTTGGGCTGACCATCGTGCGCCCCGGAACCGAGCAGCGCTTTTTGGCCGCGCTGCCGGTATCTGCCATGAGCGGCATCGGGCGCTCGGCCGAGGAGCGACTGCGCCGTATGCGCATCTACACGCTCGGCGAGCTGTCACGCGCGCCGGAATCCACCTTGGCCTCTATTTTTGGCGTCAACGGCGAACGTATGCGTCAGCGTGCGCTGGGACTTGAAATCTCCGAAGTCACGAGTCTCGATGAAGAGCGCGAGGTTAAATCGGTGAGCAATGAGCGCACCTTTGCGAAAGATTTGACTGAGCGCGGGGACATCGAAGCGGCGATTGCGCTGTTGGGCGAGTCAGTGGGACGCCGCCTGCGCCGTCAGGGACTGACGGGCGCCACGGTGACGCTCAAGCTCAAGTATTCGTATGGAAGCGGTCGCTCGGCACAGCGCCGGCTGCCTCATCCGACCGACGATGAGAACATCTTCGTGGCGGTTGCGCTCGAACTGCTCGACAACATTTGGCAGGAAGGCATGCATGTTCGCTTAGCAGGCATCGGCATGAGCGACTTTGACCATCAGGGCGGCATCCAGACCGACTTGTTCTGCGAAGTCGACGACCGCGGAGCCCAATCCAGCGACCGCCGCGAGCTCTCCGTCGCGATCGACGCCGTCCGAGACAAGTTCGGCGACACCGCCCTATCTTTCGGCCGCCAATCCCGCTTCAGCGATTAACCGCCTTTGAGCAAAAAGAAAGCCGGGCAGGTACGGAAAACCGCAACTGCCCGGCAAAATGCGCGAGGCTAACTAAAAGCCCCGTATCAAATGAGCCACTAGAGGAGGTCGAGGGGGAGCTGGGGGGCGTCACCCCAGAGCTTTTCTAGACGGTAGAAGTCGCGGGCTTCGGGAGTGAAGACGTGGACGACGACCGAGCCGTAGTCCATGAGCATCCAGATCTTCTGCTCGCGGCCCTCGATGGAGAACGGATGCTCACCGCAAGCCTCGGCGACCTTCTCCTCGATCTCGTCGACAATCGAATCGACCTGGCGGTTGTTGGTACCGGTGGCAAGCACAAAGTAGTCGCACACGTCGGAAAGCTCGGTCAGGTTGAGCACCTGCACGTCCTCGCCCTTCTTGTCGTAGGCGGCCTGCGCGGCGGCGCGGGCGACATCCTCGGCGGCGACACCGCTCGCGGACAGCGAGGCGGCGGTGCGGTCGGACGTGGCAACGAAACTCTTGTGCTCCACACCTTCAAGAATCTGCTCGTCGGTCATGGTCTCGTCGGCCATGGAATACCTCTTTCTAGACAGCCCGAGCTAGCGCAGCTGGGCGTAATGGTTGTAAATCGTAATAGCTGTGGGATAAAGATAGCGCCCGGACTGGATCACATAGACCAAACCCTGCGCAAAACAGGAGAAGAACAACTCATCGAGCGTCGACTCCCCCACCATCTTGCGCAGCGCATGCGCATAGTCGCCGTGGCGGTTGGGCTCGATGGCATCGGCCACAAAGACCACCATATCGAGCGGCGTCATGTCGCAGTCACCCACGGTGTGACGGTCGACAGCCTGGAAAACGGCCGGCGACAGCTCGGGAAAAAGCTGCGGAAGCTCATAGGCGGCAACAGGGCCATGCAAAAGCGGCGTCGCGGCGGAAGGAGAGCCGGCAATCTTAATGCCGTAATGCAGAGCGCGCGTGACCAGCTCGTCGTCGGAGAGCACTTTGTCCCAGTCATGGATCAGGCCGGCGGCAGCGGCATCAAAGCGGTCAACGCCGTAGACCTCGGCCAGATGAAGTGCGGTCTCGGCAACACCCAGCGAATGCACATAGCGCTTGCGCTTATCCTTCATGCGAACATCGAGCAGCTCTTGAATGCGCTTGAGCAGCGCGCGCTCATCGCCCTCAAACTGATCCTCTACCGACAACGTAGACCCCCATCACTCAAAATCTTCTTGGCCCAAATCGGCATATAGCCTGCGTTTGCGAATGTAGCCGAGCACGGACTCGCTCGTAAGATAGCGCACGCTCATACCGCGAGCAACTCGCTTACGAATGTTCGTCGAGCTGATCGCCAGCGCCGGAATCTGAATATAGCGCACGTCGAACGGCAGCCCCGACTCTTTGATTCGGGCACGCGCCGTATCGATATCAAAGCCCGGTCGTGTCGCCGCAATAAAGGTAGCAAGCTCAGCGATTCGTTCGGCATCATGCCAGGTAACAATATCGATAATCGCGTCGGCGCCCGTAATAAAGTAGAGCTTTACCTGCGGCGGGTAAAAGTCGCGAAGGGCATGAAGCGTATCGGCCGTATAGGTTACACCCGGACGGTCAATCTCGAACCGACTCGCCAAAAAGGCCGGGTTCGCAGCGGTGGCGAGGACCGTCATGGCATAACGGTCCTCGGCAGGCGTCACCGGCTTGTCAAGCTTAAAGGCAGGCGTGCCCGCCGGCATAAAGAGCACGGCATCCAAGTCGAGGGACTCACGCGCCTGCTCAGCGGTCACCAGGTGCCCGTAATGGATGGGATCAAAGGTGCCACCCATAATGCCGAGCCTAAACTCCTGCCCGTCCTCTAGAGGAAGCTCGGGCAAACCGATTCCACCGCGCAGCGACATGGCCTACTCGCCCTCCGGGGTCTCAGCATCGTCAGCGACGTCCGCCGCATCGACAACCTCGACGCCCGCATCCGCGGCATCTGCCACCTCAACGACCTCAACGGCGCCCTCAAGCTCATCCTCGTACTCCGAGAAATCCTCGGCACCCTCGAAGTCAAAGGCGCGCTGGCAAATGCGGACTTCGTCGCCCGCTCGGCAACCAGCCTTCTCGAGCGCGTCGTCAACGCCCATGCGAGCAAACTTATGCTGCAGGTAGATGACGGCTTCCTCATTTTCCCAGTCGGTCTGGATGACCATGCGCTCGATCGCGCGACCGACCACGCGGAAGGCATGAGCCTCTTCTTGGACAATGCGGAAACGCTTCTCACGCTGCAGGCGGCGACGCTCCCACTCATCGTCGCGCAGGTCGACCGGCTCATCGGAGACGGCCAACTCGGCGCGGAGCTTGGCCACCTGCTCACCTACGGCAAGCATCAGGGTATTGAGACCGGCACCCGTCACAGCAGACACCGCAAAGAACATATGCCCGTCGTCGAGAGCGGCACGCTTCAGGTCCGCGATCTTGTCGGCCGTACCCGGTGCATCGCACTTGTTGGCAACGACGATCTGCGGACGCTCCGAAAGCTCGGCGCCATACTGCTCGAGCTCGCGGTTGATGATGCGATAGTCCTCGACCGGATCGCGATCCTCAAAACCGCCCGTCATGTCGACGACATGCATGATCAGAGCCGTACGCTCGATGTGACGCAGGAACTGGTGGCCCAGACCCTTGCCCTCGCTTGCGCCCTCGATAAGGCCGGGAACATCGGCGACGACATAGGAGTACTCGCCGGCACGCACCATGCCGAGGTTCGGCACGAGCGTGGTAAACGGATAGTCGGCGATCTTGGGACGAGCGGCGCTCATACGCGCGATGAGCGAGGACTTGCCAACCGAGGGGAAGCCCACGAGTGCGGCATCGGCCATGAGCTTCATCTCGAGCTCAATCCAATGCTCGTCGGCCGGCTCGCCCAGCTGAGCGAAGGCGGGCGCGCGGCGTACCGACGTCACAAAGTGTGTATTGCCCAGACCACCGGCGCCACCGGGGGCCACGACGACGCGCTCGCCATCGTGCACCAGGTCGGCAATCTCAAACATCGGGGTCTGCGTCTCGGGATCGAGCTCGCGCACCACGGTGCCCATGGGAACCTTTAGGATCAGGTCCTCGCCGCTCTTGCCGTTGCGGCGGGCGCCCTGACCGTGCGTGCCGCGCTCGGCGCGGAAGTGATGCTTAAAGCGGTAATCGATCAGCGAAGACAGCTGAGCATCGGCCTGGATGACGACATTGCCGCCACGACCGCCGTCGCCGCCATCGGGGCCGCCCTTGGGGACAAATGCCTCGCGCCTAAACGACATGCATCCGGCTCCGCCGTCGCCGCCGCACACGTTAATGCGGCTGATATCGGTGAACTGTGACAACAGAATCGCCTCCTACAAAAAAGAGGGAGACCCTTGAATCCTAAAACTCAAGTGCCTCCCACATATGTGCTCTATGAAGGGTGAATTACGCGTTCGCGAGCGGGCGTACGCTGACCCTGTGCTTGATACCCTTGTGGAACTCAACGGTACCGTCGACCAGCGCGAACAGCGTGTCGTCCTTGCCACGGCCAACGTTCTCACCCGGGTGGATGTGCGTGCCGTGCTGACGGACGAGAATCGTGCCCGTGGTTACCGTCTGGCCGGCATAGCGCTTCGTGCCAAGGCGCTGACCGCGGGAGTCACGGCCATTACGGGAGGAACCGAGTCCTTTTTTGTGTGCCATTGTGTATACCTACTCTTTCGTTACGAGTGTAATCTACTCGGCGACGGGAGCCTCGGCAACAGCCTCAGCCTCTGCCTTGACAGCCTTCTTGGCGCGGGAGGTAGCCTGAACCTTCACGATCTTCAGCTTGGTCAGCTGCTGACGGTGACCCTTCAGACGACGATAGCGCTTGCGCTTGTGGAACTTGAAGACCAGCTGCTTCTCGCCCTTGAACTGCTCAACGATCTGAGCGGTAACCTTGGCCTTGGCCAGCTTGTCGGGATCGGTGACGATCTTCTTACCATCGTTGAGGAAGATAACCGGCAGGGTGACCTTGTCGCCCTCATTGCCCTCGATCTTCTCGACGGTGATGACATCGTCGGTGGCGACCTTGTACTGCTTGCCGCCCGTGTTAACGATTGCGTACATGTTTACTTGCCCTTCATGCATCAGTTAGTGCAACAGCCGAATATAGTAGCAGGCGAAAATACCCCCGTCAACGAGTATGTGGAGCAAATCCACAAGTTCGCACAGGTATGGGGCTGACGAGTCGGCCCTCGTCGTCCTCGCATGCTTGATTCTGACGCTCGACATCGTAGGAGCAGATGGTCACGAGGTCTTGCATACCGGTGGAAACAATAGGTGCATCCACGCCCGGGGTCAAGCCCTGCAACAAAACATCAGCAGCGGAAAGCAAAATTTCCGGACGCATGGAGCCCTCGTTGTCGGCATGGGTGTCGAGCATGAGCACCAAATGGTCCGGGCGCTCCCCCGCCGTGAGCTCATAGCCCACGAGCGTGTGATCCAAATCCAAGCGCTTGCTCTTTTTTCCGCGCGCGTAGTCGATGCCATTGCCCGCGCGCAGCGTGTCGAGCGCACGACGCACCTCGTCGGCGCTTACGGGCGCCTCGGGATCCAAGTGCAGGTCGATGCGATACGACAGGCGCGTGAGCTGCGCCGTCAACGCCGGCGTGCGCACGTCGATGTACGCCGCCTCGATGGGCGCCAGATCGGCCGGAGACGCCGCAGCCAGGCGCCCAAACGCCTCGTCGAGCGCCACGAACTCGGTCATAAACAGGTCATACCACTCGCAGGTCGACGACGTACCCACCGGTAGCGCCGAAGAGAAGCCCACGCGCATGTGCGGAGAAAAGCCCTGCGTGACGGCATAGGGAAGTCCCGCACGGCGCACGATGCGCTCAATGGTATGGATCACTTCGAGATGGCCCAGGTACTTAAGGCGATCGCGCTTGCCATAGCGAACACGAAGTCTAAAGAGCGAGGGGTTGTCGGTCAGGCGCTCACTCATGCGCGATCACCCATCAATACATTCTTGGCGTGGAGCGTGGGGCAGATCCCGCAGCCGGTGCACGACGTGCGGGTGCAGTCGGGAGTCGTGACGCCCTCGAGCGAGCGACGGTACTCGCGCTCGAGGAAGCCGCGCGTACAGCCAGGGCTCACATGCTCCCACGGCAGGCGCCAATCCAACTCGTAGGGCAGGTGCACGAGCTCATTGAGGTCGATGCCGTTTTTGGCAGCAGCTTCCTTCCAGTTATCGAGCGAGAAATGCTCTACCCAGGCGTCAAAGCGAGAGCCCGAGCGCCAAGCGTCGATGATGACGGGCGTCATGTCACGACCGGCGCGGGACAGTGCGGCCTCGATGAGCGAGGTCTCGGCATCGTGGTAATGAACGCGGACGGCACGGTTGCGAACGCTCGTGATGAGCAGCTTCTGGCGACGCTTGACGTCGTCGTAGTCGAGCTGCGGGCACCACTGGAACGGCGTGGCAGCCTTAGGGATAAAGACCGAAACCGAGATCGACACCGAGATCGAGCCGCGACGAGCCTTGGGCACCACGGAACGACCGAGCTCCAGCACGTGATCGGCCAGATTGGCGATGGCCACGATGTCCTCGTCGCGCTCGCCGGGAAGGCCCATCATAAAGTAGAGCTTCATGCGGTTCCAGCCGGCCTCGAAGGCGGCCTTGGCCGCACGGTCCAGGTCCTCCTCGGTCACGTTCTTGTTAATGATGTCGCGCATGCGCTGGCTGCCGGCCTCGGGCGCGAACGTCAGGCCGCCCTTCTTTTCGCCGGCGACCGACTCGGCCATATCCACGCCAAACGAATCCAGGCGCTGCGACGGAATAGACACGCGAATACCCGTATCCTCCAGGCGACGGTTGAGCCTGCCGAGCACGTCGCGAATGCAGGAGTGGTCGGTCGTGGAGAGCGAGGTCAGCGACACCTCGTCATAGCCGGTCTTTTCCAGACCCTGAATCACCGACGAGACGATTTGGTCGGCCGAGCGCTCGCGCACCGGACGATACGTCATGCCGGCCTGGCAAAAACGACAGCCGCGGGCGCAGCCGCGCAGGATCTCGATAGACAGGCGGTCGTGAACCAGCTGCGCATAGGGCACGCACGACTGCGACAGCGGATTCGTGGCGCCGAAATCCTCGACGACGCGCTTGTAGACCACGGTCGGCGCATCCTTGCCTTCACGCGGCACGGTGTAGCCATGCGGCGAGCAGGGCTCGTCGTGACGAACCTCATAGAGCGATGGCACGTAGTTGCCGGCAATGGATGCAAGCTGCTCGACAATCTGCGCGCGCGGGACCCCTTCGTCACGCAGACGGCGATGCAGCTGGCAGGTCTCGAGCAGCGATTCCTCGCCCTCACCGATGAGGATGGCATCGAAGAAGGCCGCGTACGGCTCGGGGTTGTACACCGAGGGGCCGCCGGCGATGATGATAGGGTCGTCTTCGCCTCGGTCGGCCGCCAACAGTGGAATGCCAGCGAGGTCGAGTGCCTCGAGGAAGTTCGTCACCGCCATCTCGTGCGGCACATGCAGACCGACGATATCAAACGAAGCGACCGGCGCTGCACCCTCAAGCGAGAGCAGCGGAATGCCCGCCTCGCGCATAGCGTCACCCATATCGGGCCACGGCACATAGCCACGCTCGCAGGAGATGCCCTCGGCCTGGTTAAGGATGTTGTAGAGGATGGCGATACCCTGGTTGGGCAGACCGACCTCGTACACATCCGGATAGATCAGGCAGCAACGGTAGTCGGCATCGGCCTTGGAAAGCGTGCCCCACTCGTGATCGATATAGCGACTCGGCTTCTCGACCTTGGCGAGCAACGGCTCAATTAAATGAAAACAGTCTTGGTATGCAACGCGCAACGGAAAACCCCTAAGCAGCGAGATCTGATGCGTCCTGATAGGACGCCATAGGACGGGTAGCGCCCGCGACCGTGGTCACCAGATCGCGAACGCGGGAGAACGTGGCAGTGACCACCTCGTTGGCACGGCTGTAGTCGACATCGCGCTCGTAGAGCGAAACGAGCGCACGGCCCATGCCATAGGTGCCCGCGGCAGCAGTGAGCGCCTTGACGGCAAACCCAATATGCGGCGTCTGCTTGACAAGTGCGCGGGTGACCGCTCGGATCACAAGACCGCCGGCAAGCACGCCCGCGACCTCGTAGCCGCGCTCGGGCTTAATGCCGCGTCCAAAGACGGCAGCGAGCTCAAAGAGCATGCCCACCTGCGCCAGCGCCATAACGGGATAATCGGCGCCCGGCAAAAACACCAGCGCACCGGTCGCCATATTGGTGAGCGCGCACGAGGTGATGATACGATTGGCCGCAGCGATGCGCATGAAGGCAAAGTTCGCCGCAAAAGCCGTTTCCTTGTCGGTGCGATCGAGAATCCAGCGGGCAAGCGTCTCGAGCAGATACGTCTTATCGGTTGCCGCTACCACGCCGAGCATGGGCGTAGACTCCTCGATAAACGGCACCTCCACAGCAGACTCGGCAAGCACGCACACGGGCGCGCCGGCGATCACGAGCTCCTGCACGGCACTCTCCAAGCGGTCGGAACCACACGAGAGCACCAGCACCACATCGGTATCGGTCTTTGGAGCAATTCGCTCCTCCCCCAGACGCTCGACGCGCACAATGCCCGAGGTCGTCTGCGGCACAAAGGCGTCACGCACCGTCTCGGCCAGAAAGCGCGAGGCGGACGAATCCAGATAGACCGAGACGCGCACCGGCGTATCGGAATCCTTCTTAACGGACGCGCCCATCTTAAAAGCGCGGGTCAGCTTATTTACGGGAATTTTCATAGCAAACCCCTCCAGCGGTTACGCGGCGCCCGAACGATGCCGCCATATGGATTGTACGATACCCACCGTCAGCAGCTGAATCATCATCGAAGACGAACCGAAGCTAATAAACGGTAGCGGAATACCGGTAATCGGCATCATGCCGATGCACATGCCGATGTTTTCGAAGGTCTGGAACGCCCACATGCCAACGATGCCCACACACGAAAGACGCAAGAACAGCGACTCACACTTAAAGGCGACGCGAATCGTCGAAAAGATCAGCAGCACGTAGAGGCACAGGAGCAAAAAGGAACCGCAAAAGCCAAAGGTCTCGGACAGGAAGGCGAAGACGAAGTCGGTGTGGAACTCAGGCAGAAAGCCGCCGGCCGACTGCGTCGCATGGCCCAAGCCCTTACCAAAGAAGCCGCCCGAGCCAACGGCGATAAGCGACTGCTGCAGGTTGTAGGCATCGTCCGAATCGGCATTATCGGGGTCGATAAAGACCGTCAGGCGGTTCATCTGATACTGCTTGATGAGCACATCGTGGCCGAGCAACGAATCAAAGACCGAATCGAGCGCCAGGACGAGGGCCACCAGGCCCACGAGCAGGGCCAGGGTCGACAGCACCCATTCGCGTCGCGCACCGCTCATGCAGATGACGATGGCGCCCGAGACCAGCACGACCAGGCCAGAGCCCAGGTCGCCCATGGCGACGACGGCCAAAAACGGGATGGACAGCATGCCGCAGAGCTTGACGTAGTCGCGAACGGTATCGATGCGGCCGTTATACTGCGAGCCAAGCGTGGCAATAAAGAAGATGGTGATGAGCTTGGCAAGCTCGACTGGCTGGAATGTCAAGCCGATACCGGGAATCTTGATCCAGCCCGTCATGCCCAGACCGCCCGTATAGGACAGACCCGGAATCTTGGGCGAGAAGATCACGATCAGGTCGATGACGAGCAACGCCGTCGAGAAATTGGAAATACCGCGCAGGTCGGTACGCCAGACCAGCACCGCCAGCACCGCCCCGATGCCAATTCCCAGCAGATGGCGTGAGAACGAGGCATCAGCCTTAAACTGCGAAGCCGACCAGATAATGATGGCACCGTAGGCGACGAGCGCCACTGTAGCCACGAGCACACCGATATGCACCTTTTGACGAAACGTGCCGCGCGAGGCCGAAAGTTGCTTGTTGACGCGGTCCAGGCTGCTGCGAGAGCCGGTCTTGGTTGAACGGAACAGATCCGCCGGAGAAAAATCCATCGCAACCTCCTATCGAACCGAAGAATCGCCCGAGGCCGAAGAGGTATCGGGCTCGTCATAAATCACGCCGAGCACGTCGCGCACGACATGCATCGCGGTATCCGAACCACCGCCGCCCTGCTCCAGGACAGTAGCGATGACATACTTGGGATCATCGGCCGGTGCATAGGCGCAGAACCACGCGTATTCGTCCTCGCCGCTTTTCTCGCCCGTGCCCGACTTGCCGTACACCTGCGGCGTCAGGGTGCCAAAGTGAGCCGCCAGAGACGTCGATGCCGTGTAAATCACGTCGTGCATGCCGTTGCGAACAAGAGCCAAATCCGAATCGCTGTTGATCTTGGCCTCCAGGCGCTTCTTCTTGCCTTTGCCGTTGTACTTATAGGCATCGCCGTCGCCATCGCGCGACACGGCAGACAAAAACACGTGAGGCACGTACTGCTTACCGCCGTTGGCGAGGCCCATGTAGGCGCATGCCATCTGCAGAGGCGTCACCAAAATGTCGCCCTGGCCGATGGCAATGTTGGTCATATCGCCGGCATTCCACTTGCGGTCCTCGGCAGAGGCGTCGGTGAAGTACGACTCTTTCCACTCGGCATCGGGAATACGGCCCGCGCCCTCACTCGGCAAATCGATACCGCAGGTCTTGCCTAGGCCCCAGCGACGAAAGACCTCCTGCAGGCCCTCGGAATGTTGCTCGTCATAAAAGAACGCCTTGCCCATGTCGTAGAAGACGGGGTCGCACGAGTTGGCGATACCCGACTGCAGCGTCATGGTGCCGTGGCCGGAATGCAGCCAGCAGTACTTGCCCCACGACTTGCCCAGACCCGTCCAATAGCCCGTGCAGTTGGTCGTCTGCCCCGACGTGTAGGTTCCAAACTCGAGACCGGCCAGTGCCGAGAGCGGCTTGATGGTCGAGGCCGACATGTACTGTCCGCTAATGGCGCGGTTGAGCAGCGGGTGCGAACCCTTGTCATCATTGAGCTCGGTCCACACGTCATTTGAGACGCCGCCGATAAAGACGGACGGATCGAACTTGGGCTCGCTCGCCATGCCCAGGATCTCGCCATTGTTGGGATCGAGACACACCACAGCGCCGTTGCCGGCATTGCTGTAGCCAGTGGTCTTGGCAAGCTCGATAGCGCTCGCCAGTGCCGTCTCGCAGGCCTGTTGGATCTTAAGGTCGAGCGTGAGCTTAATGTCGGAGCCGGCCTTCGCGGGCACGGCGCCGGCCTGACCGGTCACATTGCCCGAGGCATCGACCTTGACGGTCTGCTCGCCACGAATACCCTGTAGCAGGTTTTCGTAGTAGCTCTCAACGCCCGCCTGGCCCACGATATCGCCCGACTGGTACGTAATCTTGCCAGCAGAAGCATCATCATCGCCAGAGGTTTTCTTATTCTGGGCCTCGAGCTGCTCGGAGGTAATGGTGCCGGTATAGCCCAAGATATGGCATGCCGTCTCGCCATATGGATACTGGCGCTCGGTACGCTCGGCAATCTTGACGCCCGGGAACTCGCCGGCATGCTCCTGAATATAGGCAACCGTGGAGCGACGGACGTCCGTCGCGATGGTATGCAGGCTCTGAGCGCCCTCTGTATTGTCCTGAATATTGCGAAGGACCGCCACGTAAGGCATTCCAAGCACGTTGGCAAGATGGCGAACCAAAACCTCGTCCTCGGCAAGGTCGCGGTAGGCCACGACAGCAAGTGAGGGACGGTTCTGGACAAGCGCCACGCCATTGCGGTCGAGGATGCGACCGCGCACAGCGGGTGTGGTAACGGTGCGCGTCTGATTACTATTGGCCTGCTTCTCGTAATAGTCCGACGAGACCATCTGCATGCCCCACAGCTTGACGGCAAGCGCCGCAAACATCGCGCCCACACCCGTGGTGAGGATGGAAAAGCGGCCCTTAAAGGCGGTCGCCGCGGTATTGCCCTCGCCCTCGGTGGCGCGCGGGGCCGTTCCATGCTGCGTATCGTAGGTAAAACGGGAATCGCCACGACGCATGATGACCAGCGCGACCACGATGGCCACAACCAGCACGATACCGGCGATAATAACCGTCAACTGGGAAGACATCTACGGGCCTCCCCTATTTGAGCTTGCGGGTCTTGGGCTTAAAGCGCATGCCCGTCTGGCGTCCGCCACGTGCGGAGAATCCATAGCCGGACTGCGGCACGACGCCGGACATCAAAAACGGAATGGCAACCAGACCCGTCAGGATCGAGGACGGCAACGCATGGCCGAAGATCGCCACGACAAAGCTCGTCTCCAAACCCATAAACAGCAAGATGATGCTGTAGATCACATTAATGACGAGCGCAAAGGCGCCCACGGTGATGCCGCGCGCACTCGGGGTACCGCCCGTCTGGCCGACGGCGCTGTGCACCAGGGCAAAAGAGCCCACGGTCAGCAGGAGCGACATAACGCCCACCGGCACGGCAGCGGACAGGTCATAAAACAAGCCGCTGCAAAAACCGCACACGACGGCACGGGTCGGGTCGCCCGAGAACACGCTTAGGCACACCAGGATAATCATGAAGTTGACGCGACCTCCCGCAATGGAGATCTGCGGTGCCAGGCCTGCCTGCAGCAGCACACACACAATGGCGGCGATTACAAACGTGCGGGAGCTCATCCCCTGCTCGTGTAGATCCATGGACATGCCCCCTATTCGCTCGAGCCAGAATCGGTCGTCTCGGACGTGTCGGAACTGTCATCCGAGCTCTCGTCCTTCGTCTTGGTCGCAGCATCGCGCGACGTTCCCTGCGGCGTGCTGTTGGCCGTGCTCACGTCCTCATCCGAGGCCGACTGTTCGTCGGTCAGCGAGGTGATGACCAGCACTTCCTCGTTGTTCTCGGCCGTGGTCTGAGCGCGCACCACAATGGTGTAGTACACGTCGTTTGCCGATTTCTCAACCGACGAGACGGTGCCAAGCGGAAGGCCCTTGGGGAACACGCCACCGATGCCAGAGGTCACGATGATATCGCCAACCTTAACATCGGAGTCGACGCTCACGTACTCAAGACGCAGCGTGCCGTCAGCCTGACCCTGCAGCATACCCTGGGCGCGCGTGTCCTGCACCATGGCGGACACGCCCGAGTTCTCGTCGCCAATCAGGCGCACGGTAGAGGTCTTGGCCGATACCTCGATAATCTGGCCGATAACACCGGCAGAACTCGTCACGGGCATGTTGATGGTAAGGCCGTCGGCAGAGCCCTTGTCGATGGTAACGGTCGAGGTCCAGGCATCGCCGGAGGCACCAACGATACGAGCTGCGGTCGATTTGAGGTTGTAGGTCGATTGCAGCCCGACCAGGCCCTCCAGGCGCTCGGCAGTCTTTTGAGCCTCAGAAAGCTCGGCGACCTTAGAGGTCAGCTCCTCATTTTGCTTCTTGAGCTCGTCGAGCGTGTCCTGCGACGCCGTTAGGTTAGAGAACACGTTGCCAATCGCATTGAAGGGAGCCGCCACAGCCGAGCCCACAAAGCGCACCGGAGAGGTAATCGTCGTTACGCCCGAACGCACGGCATGAATCGGCCCTGCCTCGCCCTCGCGGATGTAAAACGTGAGCAGCAACACCGAAATCAGGCTGAAAACAATCAACGGGCGCATACCCGTTGATTGTCGCTTGGTATTCAGATTTGTGGAGAAACCCGAAGATCGTGCCAAATGGAATCCACCTTTTGGAAATTAAGCATTGGTCTGGACGAAGCCGCCATCAAACGCATTGGCCTCGAGCACGCGGGCACAGCCGTTAACGACGTTATCGAGCGCCGTGGGGCTGACGTTGACCGAAACACCGGTCTCATCGCGCAGGCGCACGTCGAGACCGCGCAGCAGCGCGCCGCCACCAGTCAGCAAAATGCCGTAGTACATAAGGTCCGAGGCAAGATCGGGAGGCGTAGCGTCGAGTGCGTCCTTGACGGCCTTGGCCATCTCGTCGAGCGGCTTGTTGAGCGCGCGACGAATCTCCTCGCTCTCGATGCGCACGGTCTTGGGCAGACCGGTGATCACGTCGCGGCCGTTGACCTCGACGTCGAGCTCGTCCTTGAGCGGCACGGCGGAACCGACCTTGATCTTGATGTCCTCTGCCGTACGCTCGCCGATGGCAAGGTTGTAGGCATCGCGAACGTGCGTGAGGATGGCCTGATCGAACTCGTCGCCGGCAATACGGATGGACTGCGAGACGACGATGCCGCCCATAGCGATAACGGCAACCTCGGTGGTACCGCCACCGATGTCGATGACCATGGAGCCGGTGGGCTCCTCGACAGGCAGGTCGGCGCCGATAGCGGCAGCCATGGGCTCCTCGATCAGGTAGGCCTGGCGAGCGCCGGCCTGGATCGTAGCCTCAAAGACGGCACGCTTCTCGACCGACGTGACGCCGGAGGGAACGCAAACGACAACGCGCGGACGCGGGGTCCACGGATAGCGCTTCTCGGAAGCCTTGTCGATAAAGTAGCGAAGCATGGCCTCGGTAACATCGAAGTCGGCGATGACGCCGTCCTTCAGGGGACGAACGGCCACGATGTTGCCGGGCGTACGGCCGAGCATGCGCTTTGCCTCGATACCGACCGCCAGGATGCGCTCGTCGTTCTTGTCGATGGCGACAACAGAGGGCTCGCGAATGACAATGCCCTTGCCGCGCACGGAGACAAGCGTATTTGCGGTGCCGAGGTCGATGGCAAGATCGCCCGCATAGCTACCGAAGAACATATCCATCAAAGAAAACAACGCAACTCCTGATGTGTTGGATGATTGCTGGAAAACTACTAGCTCATGATACTAGCGCAAGCCCGGCACCTCACTTGCGGTGAAGCGCCGGGCAAAGCTAAATCCCATAAGGTCACTACTGGTTGTCAGCAGCCGAGAAATCCATATCGAGCGAGGAAACGGCCCAGCCGATATGATTGTCGGAGCGCACGAATTTGACGGTGTACTCCTGCTCGCCGCCCTTGGACAGCGATGCCTTCACCTTAGCGGTCGTCTCGGTCATGGACTGATCCATGCCCTCGACGGACACGGTGGCGCCCTGCGGAATCGAGGAGATGATCATCGACTTGGCGTCCTCGGACAGGCTCGAGGCCAGGCAAGACTCGGCCTTTGCGGTGTCACCGTCGCCGGCAGCCTGGAACAGATCGGTGATAACCGACTCCTGCGAGGGGAAGCCAAAGCCGCGCGTGTAGGCAAAGCCCAGACCGCCCGCAGCAATCAAAATGAGCAGAAGCAGCACGATGAAGACTTTGAGACCCGTGTGGCGATGGCGACGACGGACCTTGGCCTGCTTACGATCCTGACGGTCCTGCTGGACCATCTCGGACTCTGACAGTGTAAAGAAGCCGGTGTCCGAGGGATCGGGCATAAACTGACCGGTCGCGCCCGTAGGATCGAGCGGATCGACGGCAGGAGCGTCCATCGCAGGCGCCGGAGCCGTGGCCATAGCCGTCTGGGCAGACAGCGCGGCAAGCGAATCGTGCACGCGGGCAAGCTCATCGGCCTGCTCGGAGGTAAGCTGGTAGATGCCATCGGCAGTAGCGGCGTTAAAGGCGTCGAGTGCGTCGGAGGGACGGCCGGCGGCAGAAAGCGCCTGACCCATGCCGGCGTTGAGCGCGCGCGTGTCGTCACGGGGACCGGCAAAGTCGATAGCCGTACGGTAGGTCTCCACGGCATCCGCCGGACGGCCGAGCTTAATGAAGCAACGACCGAGCTCGCCCAGTGCGGCGGCAGGAGCCGGATTGGCGCCGTCGATGGCAGCCTGACGGAAGGCAGTACCTGCGTTGGCATAATCGCCCGACTGGAACAGCGCATTGCCCAGGCCCAGATAGGCCTTGAACGGCGTGGCATAGGAAGCATCCTGCGTAGCAGCAGAGAACGCCTGGGCGGCCGTCGTGTAGTCGCCCACGGCGGCGAGCGCCTTGCCGCGGTTGGTGAGCAGCGCGCCGCGCTTGCCGTAGGTGCCGTCGTTGAGGGCGGCAGCATAAGCCTCGGCGGCCTCGGCATACATGCCCAGGTGCATCAAGGCGTTGCCACGAAGGTGATCGGCCTCGCCCATAATCTCATCGGGAGTCTTTGCCGCCCCAAGCATCTGGGCTGCAGCGGAAAAATCACCCGCGCGGTAAGCGGCGCGGCCCTGTTGGATCAGCTGGCTATTCAAGGAAGTCCCCTTTACTCGTGAACGATCTCGACATGGACGATCTCGTCGCCGGCACGCAGCTGCGAAATCACATCGAGACCCTCGACCGTGGTACCAAAGACGGTGTAACCGGAATCGAGGTTATGCTGGGCGCCCAGGCAGAAGTAGAACTGCGAACCCGCGGAATCGGGGTCCATGGAGCGTGCCATGGCAAGGGCACCATCGACATGGCTGTTGCGCGGATTGGTGGCAAACTCGCCCTTGATGCAGTAGCCGGGGCCACCGGTACCGGGCATGCCGTCGGGGCCCTCAAGACCAGCGGCGACGTCGGCGCCGGACATATCGCGGGTATTGGGGTCGCCGCCCTGGATGACAAAACCGGGCACATAGCGATGGAACTTAAGGCCATCATAGAAGCCCATCGTAGAAAGCTCGCAGAAGTTCGCGACATGAATGGGAGCGCCCTCGCCGTCAAACTTGACCTTGATGGTACCCTTCGACGTCTCGATAACGGCGCACTCGTCGCCGGCAAGCTGATACTCGGGCGTGTAGAGCTCTTTCTTAAAACCAAACATGTGGTTCCTTCCTCGTGCGTTTAAAGCATATTTGTACGAATTGTAGCAATAAGCATGCGCTTACATCAATTGCGCACGTAGGTTATGCCGACTATGGCGAACTAATTTTAGGAACGCTGCTGCGGCTTCCAGGAACCCACATTGGCGTCGTACTGGTTCAGTGCGCTGTTGCCGCCCTGCGCGATGGGCGCCAGGATATCGCTTTGGTGGGAACTCATCGACTCACCATCGGGAATGGCCAGCGAGATGTCCCAGCTCTGACAGATCACGTCGACACGCTCGTACATCCACTCGGCAAGCTGCTTTAAGTGGGCGATGTCATCCGCATAGACCGTATCGTCCTGATACTTAAGGTTGTTAAGCTCATCTTGCGTCTTTTTGATCTGGTCGCGCAGGGCGTAGGCACTCTGCGACAGCTCCTGACGGGTGGACAGTGGCGTTCGAAGATAGCCATTGTTAAAAGAATCGATGACCTCGCCGATCTGGTCCTCGTCACCGTAGGACACGATGGTCTGATACAGACCGTCGAGCCTGGTATAGAGCTGATCATCGGTGAGCACAGTTTCTTCCTGGACCACCTCGGCAGAATCGTCCTGCTTGGTATCGTCCTCAGTCGCCTCGCCCTTTTGGCGCGTGGGGAAGGTCGTCTGCGCGGCCTGGCCAAACTGGTCATAGAAGCCAGGCATGACACCCATGGGATCGGCCGTCACGAACCAATACGCACCACCGCACACGACGGCAAGGACCGCGATGACGATGAGCGGCTTGGGGATATGACGCTTGTGCTTGTGATAAGCGTCCTCGTCGGGGTGCACCTTGCGCTTGGGTTTTTGAGCATCGTCGTGCAGGGAAACGGGCGTGGGAATGTCGACCTTGGGGATACCGAAATCCTTATCGAAAGCCGGCAGCACGCAAGTCTCATTGGGGTCGGCGGCATCCGAAAGAACCGCGGCAGCCGAGGCGGGCGCATGAGGCACCTCGGTATCGATCTGCTCTTGCGTTAGGCGCGGAAAGCCCGCCGTGCGGCCCGCTGCCAGGTCGGATGCGGCCGCGTCCTCGGAGAGGATACCCGGAGCGGGGCGTCCGCATTTGGGACACGTACGATCATGCGGAGAAAGACGGGCACCGCAGCCCTCGCAGAACACGAACTCGGTGTGCTCGGGGCCATCGCCCGGACCCACATAGGCGTTGCAGTAGGGGCAGAACGAGGCGCCGTCCTCGATAGTCTTAAGGCAATGCGGGCAGATCACGGCATCCTCTTTTCGAAGCAATTCAAACAATCGAGGTTAGAGCATAACATCGCCACGGCCCCACAGGAGCAAGGCACCAATTCAACATCGGCAGGGCGCGTAGTTACTTCTTCTTTTTGCTTGGCATCGAGACTTTGATGCCTTGGGCGGACTTGGTCACGCGAGAGCGCTTGGCTCCGGTACTCTTCTTTTTCTTGGGCTGGGCCTGGGCCACGCCCTCGAGTGCGCGGGCCTCGGCCTCGCGAGCGGTGCGATCTTCGCGGCGCTGCGCCATGTCGGCGGCGACGCGCTTGGCAAAACGTTCGGCCGTCGAGCCCGTCGAGCTCACCTTGCCGCCACCGCGACCCAGGCGGACGCGCACACCGCGGCCAAAACCAGTTGCGGCATGACGACGACGCGGCTTGAGCGAATCCATCATCGTGGCGAGCTTAAAGAACACCGAGCAGGTAAAGACCACGATAACAGCCAAGATAACCATCTGGCCCATCGACAGGTTGGCAATAGACAGCAGCTCCGGGAATCCGATAACGCCCACCAGGATGCCGGCGACTACAAACACAAAGAGCACCACACGTAAGGGCGTGAGAGGCTGCGAGATGCGCCAGATTAGGCTGACGCTCGCCGCGCACGACGTAAGCAGGCACATCGTAGACAGCGTGAGCTGGCTAAAGCCAAACACGCGCGCCACAAAGATGTCGAGCGCCGCAGCCAAAATGACCGCAATCGACGCCGGCAGTGCACGCTTGAGTACGTTGCTCAAAAACGCACCCTTCACACGAGCATTGTTGGGCTCCAGGCCCAACACAAAGCCCGGCGCGCCGATGCAGAAGAAGTTAATGAGCGTCATCTGGATGGGCTCGAAGGGGTACGGCGGCAGCGCGATACACAGCGCCGCCAGGCCCATCGAGAACAGCGTCTTGGTCAGGAACAGTGAGGCCGAACGCTGCAGGTTGTTGATGGAGCGACGGCCCTCGGTCACCACGGCGGGCATCGAGGCAAAATCGTTGTCGACGAGTACGATTTCGGCCACATTACGCGCGGCATCGGAGCCGGCCGCCATGGCGACGGAGCAGTCGGCCTCCTTGAGCGCCAGCACGTCGTTGACGCCGTCGCCCGTCATGGCCACGGTGTGCTCGCGGCGCTTGAGCGCCTGCACGAGCTCGCGCTTCTGCTGCGGGGTCACACGACCAAAGACATGGTAGCGGTCCACTGCGGCATCGAGCTTGGCCGGCGTATCGAGCGTCGTGGCGTCCACATAAGCGTCCGCCCCCGGCACGCCCACCACGCGCGCGATCGACGACACCGTACGCGGGTCGTCGCCGCTGATCACGTTGAGGGTCACGCCCTGCTCGTTAAAGTAGCCGATGGTCTCGGCCGCCGAGGTACGAATCTCGTCGCGGATGGTCACAAATCCCACGGGCTCGGCCTCGCCCACCATATCCCCATCGGGCGTAAAGCCGTCCACGCGCGCCACCACGAGCACGCGGCAGGTATCGGCAAGCTCGGCGACACGGTTCTCGACCTGGGCAAACGCACGATCAGAGAGCACAAATTGCGCGGCGCCCATTACGTAGGAGCCCTGCGCAAAAGAAGCGCCGCTCCATTTTTTAGACGACGAGAACGGAATGACCGACAGCGGCTCAGACACCTCGACCGGGCGATCGGCGTAATAGTTGAGCAGCGCTTGGCAGGTCTCGTTGGCATCGGCCGAAGTCGCACGTGCCACGTTAGCCAGCGCAAAATCGAGCACTGTGGTATCGACGGGAACAGTCGCCTCGTCCGAGTCCACGCCAAAGCCAACACCCTCAACAGGCAGCGGGTAGGTGCCCTCGACCTCCATACGACCCGAGGTAATGGTGCCCGTCTTGTCCAGGCACAGCACGTCGACGCGCGCGAGCGTCTCGATGCAGTAGAGCTGCTGCGCCAGCACCTTGCGGCGGGCCAGGCGCACCGTGGCGATGGCGAGCACCGACGAGGTCAGCAGCACCAGGCCCTGCGGGATCATGCCCAGCAGGGCGCCCACCGTGGACAGCAGCACCGACGAAGGCACATGACCAGCCAACAGCTCGGAGAAGCACCACGAAAGCGCGCTATCGCCCGGGGTTCCCGCGGCATCCCACAGCTCGCTCACACTCGAGGCAAACAACGCCAAACCGAGCGGGATCATGATGATGCTCGCAAAGCGCACGATGGCGTTAAGCGCGTTCATGATCTCGGAATTGACCTTTTTGACGTACTTCGCCTCGTTATTAATTTTGGCCACGTAGTTGTCGGCGCCGACATGGATCACGCGGGCGCGCAGCAGGCCCGAGTCGATAAAGCTGCCGCTCATGAGCTCGGAACCGGGCTGCTTCTTAATAAGGTCGCTCTCGCCCGTCAGCAGGCTCTCGTTCACGAGCGCCTCGCCTGAAACTACCACGGCGTCAGCGGGAATCTGGTCGCCGCGCCCCAGGCGGATGATGTCGTCGAGCACGATCTGGTCCAGGTCGAGCTCCACCTCGGCGCCGTCGCGCACCGCGATGGCCTTCTTGGAGGCCAGCAGCGTGAGCTTATCGACCATCTTCTTGGAACGCATGGACTGAATGACGCCAATGGCGGTATTGAGGAACACCACGAACAGGAACGTCAGATTCTTAAACGAACCGGTCAAAATGACCAGGAACGCCAAGATCACGTTGATCAAACTGAACAGCGTGCAGAGGTTCTCGATGATGAGCTCTCTGACCGACTTGGTCTTGAGCTCCATGTTGCGGTTGATCTTACCGGCGGCGATGCGCTCCTCGACCTCGGCGGTCGAGAGTCCGCGCTCGATATCCGTTGCTGCCATACCACGTCCCATCACGTCGCGTCGGTATAAGAAAAACCGCCCGGACCATGCGAGGTTCGGACGGTCTTACGTTCAATGGTGCCCCATGTTGGATTCGAACCAACGGCCTTCTGCTCCGGAGGCAGACGCTCTAATCCCCTGAGCTAATAGGGCCAACGTTTGGCATTATACCCAAGTGAACCACGGGCTATCAAAATAAAAGAAAAAGTTTTGCAATTCCGAGGAAGACGCGGTGCAACGGCCCACTTTAGAAGGCAAAAGCAAGTCAGATAGTATAAACTCTCATGCACCATATATACACGGCTCGCGATGCGGGCCGTTTTTGCAAGGGTTATCCATCGAGGTGAGAGGCACACCATGATTGCAATTTTAAAGCAGAGCGCCAGCGACGAGGCCGTCAGCCATATCGTCAGCTGGATTGAGAAAAAGGGCCTGAAGACCGATGTCTCGCGCGGCGAGAACGAGACGATCATCGGCCTGGTGGGCGATACGACCAAGATCGACCCGTTCCTGCTCGAGTCCATGGATGTCGTCGAGCGCGTACAGCGCGTCTCCGAGCCGTTCAAGCGCGCCAACCGCAAGTTCCACCCCGAGGACTCCGTCATCGACTGCGGCCACGGCGTCAAGATCGGCGGCGATCAGTTCCAGGTCATCGCCGGCCCGTGCTCCGTCGAGGGCGAGAACCTCATCCGCATCGCCCGCCGCGTGAAGGCCGCCGGTGCCACGATGCTGCGCGGCGGTGCCTACAAGCCCCGCACTTCCCCGTACGCCTACCAGGGCATGGGCCCCGCCGGTCTGGACCTGCTGTGCGAGGCGTCTGCTGAGCTCGACATGCCGATCGTCACCGAGATCATGGACCCACGCGACGTGCAGGTCTTCCTGGACAAGAAGATCGACGTCATGCAGATCGGCGCCCGCAACGCCCAGAACTTCCCCCTGCTCAAGGAGGTCGGTAAGACCAAGACCCCGATCCTGCTCAAGCGCGGCATGTCCGGCACGATCGATGAGCTGCTCATGGCCGCCGAGTACATCATGAGCGAGGGCAACGACAACGTCATCCTGTGCGAGCGCGGCATCCGCACCTTCGAGACCCGTACTCGCAACACGTTCGACCTCAACGCCGTGCCGGTGCTGCACCACCTGTCGCACCTGCCCGTCGTCGCCGACCCCAGCCACGCCACCGGCTACACCCGCTACGTTGAGCCCATGGCGCTTGCCGCGACCGCCTGCGGCGCCAACGGCCTGGAGATCGAGGTCCACGACGAGCCGAGCCTCGCCTGGTCCGACGGCGCCCAGGCCCTCACCCCCGATCAGTTCGACGACACCATGCGCCGCATCCGCGCCATCCGCGAGGTTGTCTGCCAAGAGACCATGGAGTAGCCCATGGGTACGGTGAGAAACGCGCGCGTTAACCAGGGCGGCCCCAAGTGCGCCGGCATCGTGGGCCTTGGCCTCATCGGCGGCAGTTTTGCCCGCGGCTATGCGCAGGCGGGCGTCCGCGTGCTGGCCTGGGACCCCGATGACGATGTCATGACAGCCGCCAGCATGGGCACTGTCGCCGGAGAGCTCAACGACAAGACACTCGGCGAATGCGACATCATCGTCCTGGCTTGCTACCCCGAGGCCTGCATCGAGTGGCTCGAGGCGCACGCCCAAGCGCTCGCCGACGCCACCGACACCGAGGCCATCATGGGTCCCGTGGTGATCGACACCGTGGGCGTCAAGGGCATCGTGTGCGAACGTGCCTTTGAGCTTGCCCGCGAGCACGGCTTTTACTTTGTGGGCGCGCACCCCATGGCGGGCACGCAGTACTCGGGCTACGCACACTCCCGCGCCGACCTGTTCCAGGGCGCCCCGCTCGTGCTCGTGCCGCCCGCGGTGGACGACGCACTTAAGCTGGAGCTTTTGGGCCAGGTGCGCGAGATGGTGCGCCCCTTGGGCTTTGGCAAGTTCAGCGTGACCAGCGCCGCCGAGCACGACCGCGTCATCGCCTTCACGAGCCAGCTTGCGCACGTGGTATCCAACGCCTACGTCAAGAGCCCCACTGCCCAGGTCCACCACGGCTTTTCGGCCGGTAGCTACCGCGATCTCACCCGTGTGGCGCACCTCAATCCTCAGATGTGGTCCGAGCTCATGATCGACGACGCCGATGCGCTTGCCTTCGAGATCGACCATCTGATCGAATCGCTCGGCGCCTACAGCCGCGCCCTTAAGGACCGCGACCAGCGCTATCTGGAGAATCTCCTTGCCGAGGGCGACCGCATTAAGCGCGCACTCGACGACGAGGCCTCCCACTAGACCACCTATCACGCCAGGTCGAAAGGACCATAGCTTATGGCGATTACCATCGATATCGACACTGCACGCCCCTACCAGGTGCATGTTGGCACGTTTTTGCTGGAGCAGGCGGGACCGCTCGTGCGCGCCACTGCCGGCGGCACCAAGGCCGTCATCGTGACGGACACCAACGTGGGCCCGCTCTACCAGATGCCCGTTAAGCAGAGCCTGGAGGCATCAGGCTACGAGGTGAGCATCTGCACCTTCGAGGCCGGCGAAGCCCATAAGCGCGCCGAAACCTATGTTGCCATTTTGGAGTTTGTGGCCGAGCACGAGCTTTCGCGCTCCGACGTGATTGTGGCACTCGGCGGCGGTGTCGTGGGCGACGTGGCGGGCTTTGTGGCCGCCACCTACATGCGCGGCTGCAAGTTTGTGCAAATCCCGACGAGCCTGCTCGCCATGGTGGATTCGTCGGTGGGCGGCAAGACCGCCATCGACCTGGCTGCCGGCAAGAACTTGGCCGGCGCTTTTTGGCAGCCGAGCGTGGTTATCGCCGACGTGGGGTGCCTGGCCACCCTCACGCCCGAGCAGTTCGCCGACGGCTGCGGCGAGGTCGTCAAGCACGCCGTGATCGCCGACCCGGAGCTTTTCGCCGAGCTGGAGAAGACCCCGCTCACGCTGGAGCTGCTCAACCGCGATGTGGCCCGCGTAGCGCTCATCATCGCCCGCAATATCGACATCAAGCGCGCCGTGGTCGTCGCCGACGAGCGCGAAACCAACCAGCGCAAGCTCCTCAACTTTGGACACAGCGCCGGACATGCCGTCGAGGCCTGCGAGCGCTTTGAGCTCGGACACGGCAACTGCGTGTCGATCGGCATGGGCATCATCACGCGCGCCGCGGCCCTGCACGGCGTCTGCGATGCCGCACTGCCCGGTCGTATTGAGGAGCTCTGCGCCCGCCATGGCCTCAAGACCCGCTGCGACCTCGATGTCGATGCCGTCTTTGCCGAGGCGCTCCACGACAAGAAGCGCGCGGGCGACACCATCGACCTGGTGATTCCGCACGGCATTGGCCGCTGCAGCATCGACCGCACGCCGCTTTCCACTTTCCACGAACTCATTGCCGAAGGCCTCGGCCAGAAGGGAGACGCATCCGCATGCTAGCCCGCATCACCCCGTCCCCGCTTAAGGGCACCGTTCCCGCCATCGCGTCCAAGTCGATGGCGCACCGCCTGATCATCTGCGCCGCGCTTGCCAACGGCGAGACACACGTCACCTGCAACACCACCTGCGCCGATATCGAGGCCACGGTGCGCTGTCTCACGGCCCTGGGCGCCCGCATCGAGACCGTCGAGGACGGCTTCCAGGTCCATCCCACCATGAAGAGTGTTGAGTTTGGCCTGCTCAAGGCCCTTGCCGGCGGCACGCTTGACTGCGGCGAAAGCGGCTCCACGCTGCGCTTTATGCTGCCTGTCGCCTGCGCGTTGGGTGCGGATGCCACCTTCGTGGGCCAGGGCCGCCTTGGCACCCGCCCGCTCTCCCCGCTCTCGGACGAGATCATCGCCGCCGGCTGCGATCTACAGGGTCTGGGCGGTTTTCCGCTCAAGACGAGCGGACGCATGCGCCCGGGCACCTTTGTGCTGCCGGGCAACGTAAGCTCGCAGTATATCTCCGGCCTGCTGTTGGCAGCCCCGTTGCTCGCCCAGCCCTCCTGCGTGCAGGTGACCGGCCTCATTGAGAGCCGCCCCTACATCAACCTGACGATCCAGGCCATGAAGGCCTTTGGCGTCGAGGTCAACGTCGAGCGTATTCCCGCCAGGGACGGCCAGCCCGAAGTCACAAACTTCCGCGTGAGCAGTGGCTCGTATCGCACGCCCGGCAGCGTTGCTGTCGAAGGCGACTGGTCCAACGCTGCCTTTTGGCTGTGTGCCGGCGCCATCGGTACCGACCCCATCACCGTCGAGGGCGTGTCGCTGAGCTCTGCACAGGGCGACCGCAACGTGCTCGCCGCGCTTTCGCGCTTTGGGGCCCGCATCGTGCGCTCAACCAACGCCGCCACCGTGCAGTCCGACAAACTCGCCGGCTTTGAGATGAGCGCCCACGACATTCCCGACCTCGTGCCCGTTAACTCGGCCGTGGCCTCACTGGCACAGGGCCGCACCTTTATCCGCGATTGCGCCCGTCTGCGCATCAAGGAATCCGACCGTCTGGCCACCACCACCCGCGAGCTCACCGCGCTGGGCGCGCAGGTGCGCATTGCCGGCGATGACCTCATCATCAAGGGCGTCGATGCCTTCACCGGCGGCGAGGTCGATTCGCACAACGACCACCGCATCGCCATGATGGCCGCCATCGCCGCGAGCCGCGCCACCGGCGAGGTCGTGATCCACGGCGCCGAGGCCGTCAACAAGTCCTATCCCGATTTCTTCGACCACTACCGCCTGCTGGGCGGCAAGGTCACACTCGAGGAGGAATAGCATGTCCTCGACCTTTGGCAACGTTTTGCATCTGAGCATTTTCGGCCAGTCGCACTCCCCTGCTATCGGCTGCTCACTCGACGGCATCCCGGCGGGCATCGCCGTGGACCAGGAGAAGCTGCAGGCCTTCCTCGACCGTCGCGCCCCCGGTCGCGACGAAACCGCAACCAAGCGCCGCGAGGCCGACGCCGCCCACATCATCGCCGGTGTTGTCGATGGACATACCACCGGCGCGCCCATCGCCGCGATTATCGAGAACACCAACACGCGCTCCAAGGATTACTCCGAGCTGCGCCGCAAGCCCCGTCCGGGACATGCGGACTTCCCTGCGCGCGTGAAGTATCACAACATGCACGATGTCGCTGGTGGCGGGCATTTTTCCGGCCGCCTAACGGCACCCTTATGCATCGCCGGCGGCATTGCGCTACAGGCACTTGAGGCCCGCGGCATTCAGGTCATGGCGCACGTCGCGCAGATCGGCGGCATCTCTGACCTGCCCATGGACGACATGGTCTATCGCGAGGCCGACCGCAAGGCGATACTTACGAACGATCTGCCGTGCATTGACGCCGCCGCAGCCGGCCGCATGCGCGAGGAGATCCTAGCCGCGCGCGACGAACTCGACAGCATCGGCGGCATCGTGGAGTGTGGCATTTACGGGCTTCCCGCGGGCATCGGCGACCCCATGTTCGACGGCATCGAGAACCGCATCGCGCAAATCGCGTTTGGCATTCCCGCCGTAAAGGGCGTGGAGTTTGGCATGGGCTTTGCCGTGGCCGCCATGCGCGGCAGCGAGAACAACGATCCATATCGCGTTGATGCCGAGACCGGCGAGATCGAGGTCGAATCCAATAACGCCGGCGGCATCCTGGGCGGCATTTCGACCGGCGCGCCCGTCATGTGGCGCATGGCCGTAAAGCCGACGCCCTCCATTGGCCGCGAGCAGCAGACCGTAGACATGGACGCTATGGAAAATGCCGAGCTCTCGGTCCACGGCCGCCACGATCCCTGCATCGTCCCCCGAGCCGTCCCCGTAGCCGAAGCAGCCGCCGCCCTCGCCATCTGGGACGCTCTCCTCGAGGACGCAGGCCAGTTCTAACCCGACTCACCTGAGTTGCCCATCAACTCTGTCATTACGTGAAAGGGGCCTCCATGGACCTTGCCGATATTCGCCAGACCATCGATGGCATCGACACCACGCTCCTCAACAGCTTTGTCGAGCGTATGGACATTGCCACCGAGGTCGCCAAATCAAAGATCGAGATGGGCAAGGCCGTCTTTGACCCCGCCCGCGAGCGCTCCAAACTCAACAACCTCGCCAGCCGCGCGCCCGAGCGCTACGAGGCACAGACCATCGCCCTGTTCCGTCTCCTCATGAGCATGAGCAAGGCCGAGCAGCAGCGCTACATCAACGAACTCAAGGGCATCACTGTCTCGCAAAAGGCCCACGCCACGGCTGCAGCCTCCGACACGCCCTTCCCTCAAACTGCCACCGTCGCTTGCCAGGGCGTTGAGGGCGCTTACAGTCAAATCGCCGCGTGCAAGCTCTTCGACGTACCCGACATCGCGTTTTTCGAGACCTTCGAAGGCGTTATGCGCGCTGTGCGCGACGGCTTCTGCGAGTTTGGCGTGCTGCCCATCGAGAACTCCACCGCCGGCTCGGTCAACGCCGTCTACGACCTGCTCGCCCAGTTCGACTTCCACATCGTGCGCTCGCTTCGCCTCAAGATCGACCACAACATGCTCGTCAAGCCCGGCACCAAGCTCGCCGACGTGCGCGAGGTTTACAGCCACGGCCAAGCCATTGCCCAGTGTGCGGGCTTTATCGAGCCCCACGACCTGCACGCCACCAAGTACCCCAACACCGCCATGTCGGCCGAGATGGTCGCCAGCTCCGAGCGCACCGATATTGCCGCCATCGCATCGCGCAGCTGCGCGGCACTCTATGGCCTGGAGGTGCTGGAGCCCAACATCCAGGACTCGGACAACAACTACACGCGCTTTGTCGTCATCAGCCGTGAGCCGCGCGTCTATCCCGGTGCCAACCGTACCTCGCTCATGATTACCACGGCCAATGAGCCGGGCGCCCTCTACCGCGTGCTCGAGCGCTTCTATGCGCTCAACATCAACCTCATCAAGCTCGAGAGCCGCCCCATCCCCGGCCGCGACTTTGAGTTTATGTTCTACTTTGATCTGGACTGCCCCTTTGGCAGCAAGGCCCTCGACGACCTGCTCGATTCTATCGACGACGTGTGTGAGAGCTTCACCTACTTTGGCAGCTACACGGAGGTGCTCTAGATGACCGATACCGCCGCAACCCGCCCCTACGGCGTGCTGGGCCGCGTGCTGGGCCACAGCTACACCCCAACCATCTACAAGGAGCTCGCTGGGCTCGAGTACGTGCGTTTTGAGCGCGAGCCCGAGGATCTTGAGGCCTTTATGACGGGCGACGAATGGGAGGGCACCAACGTGACCATCCCCTACAAGCGCGCCGTCATGGAGTATCTGGACGAGCTGAGCCCGCTCGCCGAGCGCATGGGCAACGTCAACACCATCACGCGCCTGCCCGACGGCCGCCTGCGCGGCGATAATACTGACTACTTTGGTTTTCAGTGCCTGGTCGAGGAGCTGGGAGTTGAGGTTACCGGCAAGAAAGTTCTCGTGCTCGGCGCCACCGGTGGCGCCGGCACCACGGCGAGCATGGTGCTGGGAGACCTGGGCGCCATCGTCGTACCCGTGGGTCGCACGAGCGAGGTCAACTACGGCAACATCGCGCAGCAGTCCGACGCCGCCCTGCTCGTCAACTGCACGCCTGCCGGCATGTTCCCCCACTGCCCCGACGCGCCTTGCACGTTCGAAGGGCTCGATGCGCTCGAAGGCGTTATCGACATTGTCTACAACCCCGCCCGCACGGGCCTGATGCTCGAGGCCGAGCGCCGCGGTATCCCTTGCATCGACGGCCTGCTAATGCTCGTGGCCCAAGCGGCACAGGCCGTCGAGCGCTATACCGGCCAGGTCACCCCGCGCGGGCGCATCCTGGACATAACGGAGCGCTTGTCACGCCGCGAACAGAACATCGCGCTGATCGGCATGCCGGGCTCGGGCAAGACCCGCGTGGGTGAGCAGATTGCCCTGCTCACGGGTCGCGAGCACATCGACCTGGACCGCGCCCTCGAGGAACGCCTCGACATGCCCTGCGCCGACTTTATCGTCGAGCGCGGCGAGGCCGCCTTCCGCGAGCAGGAGACAGCGGAGCTGGCCGACATTTCCAAGCGCAGCGGCCTGGTGCTTTCCACCGGCGGCGGCGTGGTCACGCGCGACGAAAACTATCCGCTGCTGCACCAAAACAGCCAGATCGTGATGCTCAACCGCAAGCTCGACGAACTCGCCCACAAGGGACGCCCTATCACCGCCCGTGATGGCATCGATAAACTTGCCGAGCAGCGCATGCCGCGCTACCGCGCCTGGGCCGACTACATCATCGACTCACGCGACTGCGCCGCCAACACCGCCCAAGCCCTCCTCGACACCCTCCCACCCGCCCTCTAACCAAAACCACCACAAAGGGGACAGGCACCTTTGTGGTGGTTTTCCAACCGCAAAGGAAGCAACCATGAAAGCACTCGTCATCAACGGCCCCAACCTCAACATGCTCGGCATTCGCGAGCCGGGCATCTATGGCAGCGACAACTACGACCGCTTAGTGCAGATCTGCCAGGAAGCGGGCGCCGAACAGGGCTTCGACGAAGTCGAGGTCTTCCAGTCTAACCACGAGGGCAGCATCGTCGACAAGATCCAGGAGGCCTACGGCAAGGTCGACGGCATCGTCATCAACCCGGCTGCCTACACGCACACGAGCGTGGCCATCCTGGACGCCCTCAAGGCCGTCGCCATCCCGGCTGTGGAGGTCCACATCAGCGCCGTCGAAACACGCGAGGACTTCCGCCAGGTGAGCTATGCGCACCTGGCCTGCTTCACCACCATCACCGGCGAGGGCCTGCAGGGCTACGCACACGCGATGGAGCTGCTGAGGGAACGTCTCGAAAAGTAGCCTCGCGAGCAAATCCATCAACGCGATTCACACGCTAATAATGCCAGTGCCGCCAGCAGCAACCTCGCTACTGGCGGCACTTTATTACTGGCATATAATCATTGCAGTCACACAACGTCTGGAGACGCGCATGTTAAGCATCCATCTGGGGGATTACCCCGGTTCCATCTACGATACCGAAACCTATTTTAGGAACTCATACTTGGACTCATGGTTCGAAGACCCTATGGCCGCACAGATTATTAAAAGCGTGGACGGATCAGAGCTCATCGGTCCCCACAACATCGTAAGCAAACAGCTGGGCTCGATCACCCCACTCGAACTGTCCGGCGGCGTTAAGACGCTGCTGCTGGTGCGCAATCTCCCAAATATGGTGTTCAACGCATCCACCTGCGGAGACAACTGTGCCCGCTGGCTACTCAAGATCGGCAAAGAGCAGGATGTGATGGTGACCTTATTCCACATCATGAAATTCCCCTGGAAGAGCTTTGAAATCCGCATTGAAAACGATGGCCGCATCGTCAGAAACATGCAGGAGTTTGTCGGCGCCACGAATGACTTTTTGGATGTTGATGAGTAATGAAGGGAACGCATACCGTTGTCGTAGAGCGTGCAAAGGTCAAATACACACTCACGTTTAAGCGCAATATTTCCTTTATACGCGGCAACAGCGGCACGGGTAAAACGACGCTCATCTCGATGATTCGCGACTACAACGACCGAGGACCGGAAAGCGGCGTTGCACTCAGTTGCGACGTGCCTTGCGAAACGCTTTCCGGCAGACGCTGGGAGCGCGAGCTATCGATCATCGAAGATTCAATCGTCTTTCTAGATGAGGGTAACGAGTTTATCTTCTCAAAGGACTTCGCCAAAGCCGTCAACGGCTCGTCCAACTATTTTGTTCTGATATCTCGTCGCGATGCCAACGAGCTCCCCTACAGCGTTGATGAGATCCTGAAGCTAGTCAACACGACAAGTAAAACAATCAATGGCCGCAAGAGCGACAGGCGCTTCTACTCGGTGACCAAGCCGCTATATGACCACACGGCAAGTATGCTGTATCAGGATCTAAATGTTGGATTCGAGGTACCCGACGCCGTAGTTGTCGAGGATAGCAAATCTGGCTATCAATTCTACGACGCTCTTTGCAACCGACTCGGGATCCCCTGCTATACCGCCACCGGCGTTGCGAATCTAAAACGTACGATTCACGAATGTCCCGAGCAAAACATCCTTGCTATTGGAGACGGAGCAGCATTTGGTCCCTACATCGAAAAGGTGCTCGGACAGCGCGTTTACAAGAACGTACGCTTGTTCCTCCCCGAATCATTCGAGTGGACACTCCTGCAATCTGGCCTCATTCCCAGTAACGATATCTTAAAAATCCTCGAGGATCCCTCAAGCTATATCGAAAGCCGCGACTACCTGAGCTGGGAGCGGTTCTTCACCGATGTGTTGATCAAATACTCGGCAGACACTCGCTACGCCTACAGAAAGGCAAAGCTCAATGAGCAGTACCTGAGGCCGCAGGCGATGAATGCAGTTGCAAACGTCTTGCCCGAGTGCCTGAAGGCAGACTAGATACAGCGGGGAGGGCCAAGTTGGTCCTCCCCGCTTTTGTTACGCCTTCTTGATCACGTACGCCAATCCAATATCGCAGGCACAGCGTACGATTGACGCGAAGAACCACGATGCTGGCAGCGTCATAAGCAGAGGCTTGCTCACGCTCGGCTCCAGCCCCCTTTGGCGCGCCGTATAACCAATCCACATCAGCAGCACAATAGCAGCTCACGCCACGGCTTCGGCCTAAACGTATACCCGGCAAGAACAAAGAACACCGGCATGTGAAAAAGCCCAGACCACCACAAGCGGTCCGGGCTTAATAAACGATGGTGCTCCATGGCGGATTCGAACCGTCGACCTTGGGATTAGAAGTCCCCTGCTCTATCCAACTGAGCTAATGGAGCAAATAACCGCACGCCAAAGCAAGCGCAAGCCTGTCAGGCGCAAATAATTATAACCTAGTTGAACTGCTCACGGTACGCCTTGCAGACCTCACTGACCGGGCCGTCCATGCGAAGGTCACCCTTCTCAATCCAAACGGCACGCTGGCAGATGCGCTCAACCTGCTCCATGGAGTGCGAAACGAACAGAACCGTCACTTCGCCGCTCTGGATAAAGTGCTGGATGCGGGCCTCGCACTTCTGCTGGAAGAACACATCACCGACGGACAACGTCTCGTCAACGATCAGAATATCGGGCTCGGTAATCGTCGCGATTGCAAAGGCGATACGCGCCACCATGCCCGAGGAGAAGTTCTTGAGCGGCATATCGACAAAGTTCTGCAGCTCAGCGAATTCGATAATGCCGTCAAAGTTGGCGTCGATGAACTCCTTGGTATAGCCGAGCAGGGCGCCGTTCAGATAGATGTTCTCGCGGGCGGTCAGCTCGGGGTCAAAGCCGGCGCCAAGCTCAATCAGCGGCGCGATGTTACCGTGCACCTTAACGCTGCCCTCGCTAGGCTCAAGAACGCCAGCGATAATCTTGAGCATCGTAGACTTGCCGGAGCCATTGGTGCCGACCAGACCCACAACCTCGCCTCGATGAATATCAAACGAGATGTGCTTTAGCGCCCTAAACTCCTCAAAGAACAGCTCGTGCTTGGCAAGCTTAATGAAGTACTCCTTGAGGTTGGTCAACGACTCGGACGCCATGTTAAAGATCATGGTGACGTCGTCGACCTCGACAGCCAGAGGCTGCTCGCTGTAATCAACAACAGATTCAGTCATCACAGCACTCCTTAGATGTAGAGGATAAATTTGCGCTCGGACTTATGGAACACGGTATAGCCAATAATAAGCGCAAGAACCGCCCAAGCGACGCACATACCAAACGTCATAAGCGAGGGCGTAGTCTGGAACAGGAAGATATCGCGCATAAACTGCAGGTAGTTGAACATGGGGTTCGCATACATCAAGATACGCACGAGATGCGGCATTTGCGCAATATAGTCAGTCGTCCAGAAGATGGGCGTAATGTAAGTCCACGCCGTAATGACGACGCTCCACAGATGCATAACGTCGCGGAAGAAGACCGTAAGGGCAGAGAGCATCATGCCCAGGCCCATGCAGAAGCACATAAGCAGCAGCAGGCAAACCGGCAACAGAATCAGGTGCCAAGAAGGCATAACGCGGAACCACAGCATGACGATGGCGACGGCGACCAGCGAGAAGGCAAAGTTGACCAGCGAGAAGAGCACCTTCTGCACCGGGAAAACCCAGCGGTGCACCTTAACCTTCTTGAGCAGAGGGGCAGCGCCCACGATCGACGTCAGGGCCTGGTTAGTAGACTCAGACATGACGGCAAAGGTGATGTTACCCACGATCAAGTACAGCGGGTACATCTCGGGCGTCATTGAGCCATTGCGGCCCTGGCCAAAAATCGTCGAGAACACGATGGCCATGACGATCATCATCAACAGCGGGTTGAGCACCGACCATGCGACGCCCAGAACGCTACGGCGATACTTGATCTTAAAATCCTTGGTAACCAGCTGACGAAGGATAAACGCGTCCTTCTCAAATTCGTTCTTAGCAAACGTCGCAGGCAGACTGCGAGTTTCTTGTTGCTTTGTCTGATCCGACACGGATGCAACTCCTTTACTCGTAATCGTTGACAAACGAACAGTATAGACCCGACGGCCATGCAAACGATTCGCGCAACAAAACTGGAGAACTAACCCACATCTTAGGATGCCAGGCCCAAACGGCTATACTTTCTAGGATTGAATGTATAAGGAGCATTAAGTGAATTCTGAATCCATCGCCGTCATCATCCCTTGCTACAACGAAGCGCTCACGATCGGCAAAGTCATCGACGACTTTCACCGCGAGCTTCCGCAGGCGACGGTCTATGTCTATGACAACAACTCGTCGGACGATACCTCACGCATTGCCACCGAGCACGGCGCCACAGTCCGCTTTGAGCCCCGTCAGGGAAAGGGCAACGTGTGCCGCCAGATGTTTCGCGATATCGACGCCGATTGCTACCTGATGGTCGACGGAGACGACACCTACCCCGCCGAGGCGGCCAAGGCCCTCTGCGAGCCCATCCTTAACGGCACGGCCGACATGACCGTAGGCGATCGCCTTTCCAACGGCACCTACGCCGAGGAGAACAAGCGTGCCTTCCACGGCTTTGGCAATAATCTGGTCCGCGCCATGATCAAGTGGATCTATGGCTACAGCTTCGATGACGTCATGACAGGCTACCGCGCCATGAGCCGCCCGTTCGTCAAAACCTTCCCAGTGCTTTCCGAGGGCTTTCAGATCGAAACCGAGCTCTCGATCCACGCCGTCGACCACCGCTGGCGCATCAAAGATGTGCCCATCGAGTACCGCGACCGTCCCGAGGGTTCCGAGTCCAAACTCAACACCGTGAGCGACGGCATTAAAGTCGTTGCGATGATCGGCACGCTGTTCAAGGACTACCGCCCGCTGAAGTTCTTCAGCCTCGTTGCGCTTCTGTTCGCGGTATTCGGCCTCGCCCTGGGCATGCCCATCGTTGTCGAATATTTCCAGACCGGCCTCGTCCCGCGCTTCCCCACCGCTATGCTCGCCGCCTCGTTTATGTTCCTGTGCGGCCTGAGCCTTGCGACCGGCTTCATCCTAGATTCTGTAGCAAAGGTCGAAAAAAAGCAGTGGGAGGTCAACGTGTACAGCAAATACGCCTACGACGACCAGCCCGGCCACCCTACTTCCATGCCAAGCGAGAGGTAGATCTTCCGCAAAATACTATTGGCACCACTGCGCAGATAGCCACCAACAAGAAAAGCCGCCGTTAAAGAACGGCGGCTTTTACTCTCGAAAAGTTAATAGCGGCTAGAGCGTCTTGATGTACTCCCCCAGCTCTTCCTCCCAGTCGGGCATGTGGAAGCCGGCGGACTCCAGCTTGGACAGGTCGAGCGCGGAGTGGACCGGGCGCGGGGCGACGGGGCCCTCGGCGCTCGCGTAGTAGTCGGCGGTCGATACCGGCACGACCCTGTCCCCGTTGCCGTTGGCGGCATCGAAGACGGCGCGGGCGATGTCCGCCCAGCTCTTCACGGCGCCGGAGCCCGTGCAGTTATAGGTGCCGTAGGGAGCCTTGTGCTCCAGCACGTGGAAGATGGCGGCCGCCATGTCGCGCGTGAAGGTCAGGCGGCCCAGCTGGTCGTCAACCACGGTGACCTGCTCCAACTTATCCTCGGGGTCGGCGACGCGGTCGGAC
>DBGEDL010000087.1:0-19546 GCA_048375035.1 Collinsella sp. | reverse complement strand
CGGCATAGATCTCGTTGCCGTCGAGCGTCATGGTGCCCTCGATGCGCGTGCCCTCGATCAGGTCGTTCATGCGGTTGATGCAGCGCAAAAACGTCGATTTGCCGCAGCCCGAAGGGCCAATGAAGGAGGTGATGGCGTTTTTGGCGATGTTGAGGTCAAGCCCCGTCAGCGCATGAAAGTCACCGTACCAAAAGTTGAAATCCTT
Organism: Collinsella sp.; assembly: GCA_048375035.1. Taxonomy (GTDB): domain Bacteria; phylum Actinomycetota; class Coriobacteriia; order Coriobacteriales; family Coriobacteriaceae; genus Collinsella. The sequence goes on along the minus strand of DBGEDL010000087.1, from coordinate 19,341 downwards.
GGCCGTAATGGCCGCTTGCTCCAACGTGGGAGCGGACTGATAAACGGACATGGGACTCCTTAACTAGCGACGCTTGCGCGACAGGAAGCGCGCAAACAGGTTGAAGGCCAAAATGATCACCATCAGCAAGAGCGCGGTGCCGTAGGCTGCGTTCATGTTGATGCCGTCGTTGGCAAGCAGGTACAGATGGACCGTCATGGGGCGGCCGGAATCGAGCGGCGAAATAGGTAGATTGATGGCCTGGCCCATGGTGTAAAGTACAACCGCGGTCTCGCCAATGGCACGGCCGATGGCAAGGACGATGCCGGTGGCGATGCGGCCAAAGGCGGAAGGAAGCACGATCTTGGAAACGACCTGCCACTTAGTGGCGCCCAAGCCATATGCGCCCCAACGGATATAGCGCGGCACGGCGCGAATAGCCTCCTCGGTGGTGCGCATGACGATAGGCAGCATCAGAAGCGCCAGCGCCAGGGCAGCCGAGACCATCGAAAGGCCCAGGCCCATGGCCTCGACAAACAAGGCGTAGCCAAAGAGACCCATAACGATGGAGGGCACCGAGGCCAAAGCATCGGCAGCATAACGGATGAGCTCGACGACCTTGCCCTGTTTGGCGTACTCGGCCAGATAGACGGCCGCTAGCACGGCGACCGGCGTACAGATGAGCATGGCGAGCGCCGTCACGTAGACGGTCGAGACAATCGTAGGCCAAATGCCGCCCTCGGCGTTGACACCCTGGGGCCAACCGAAGATAAAGTCGAGCGAAATATGCGGTAAGCCATTAACAACCACGTAGGCGATGATAGCGACCAGCACAAGCGTGGTGATATAGGCCGCGGCGCGGAACACGCCGAGCATGATCTTGTTTGACAGGTCCTTGTTGATACGGCCCTTCTTACCGTGGGAAAGGGCACGCTTGATGCGCTCGCGCGACGAGGTCGTATCGACCGTCGTGTCAACGGGATCGGACATAGCCTACCCCCTCTTCTTGGAAATCAGACGGACGATGCCCACCAGCATGGCGGAGATGATAAACAGGACCACGCCCATGCCAAAGAGCGCCGAGCGGTGCAGGCCCGAGGAATAGCTCATGTCGAGCGCGATCTGGCTCGTGAGCGTCGAGATGGGGCTCGCAATGCTGTCGGGAATAACCGGAGCGTTACCCACGACCATGAGCACGGCCATGGTCTCACCGATGGCACGGCCCATACCCAGCACGATGGCATCAACGATACCCAGTTTGGCGGCAGGTAGCACGACCTTATAGATGGTCTGCCACTTAGTAGCACCCATGGCATACGATGCCTCGCGAATGCCCATGGGAATGGAATTGAGGGCATCGATGGTAAGCGTCGTGATGGTAGGGACGATCATGATGGCGAGCACGAACCACGCTGTCAGCGCACCAAAACCAAGACCACCGGTCAGTTGTGCGATAAACGGGCGGATGATGATCATGCCGAAAAAGCCGTAGATGATAGAAGGGATGCCGGCCAGCAGGTCGACGGCAGGGCTGATGAGCTTGCGCACGCGCTTGCCGGCGATCTCGACCAGGTATACGGCCGTACCCACACCTAGCGGCACGCCCATGGCGAGCGCACCGACGGTCACCAGACCTGAGCCGGCAAGCAGCGACATGATGCCGTAGTGGCCCTCAGAGGGCGCCCACGTAAAGCTAAAGAAGTCCGCCAGACCGATGTCGGTAAAGACGGGCAGCGCCGAGTACGTGGTAAAGACAAAAATCAGGATGACGGTAACGACCGCCAAGAACGCGCAGGCAAAGAAGATCCACTGCAGCGCCTTCTCCTTGATATAGGTACTGCGCGATACGAGCGCCAGCTCGCGCTTCTTGGGCGTCTGAACATTCTGCTCAGTCTGGGAGTTTTCCTGTGCTTCCATGCTACTCACTCCCCTTCTCGTCGTTGGTGACGGGGATAAAGCCCGCCTCGCGAATCTGCTTGTCCATCTTTTCGGACGTCACGTAGTCGATGTAATCCTGCGCCTGCTGCGAAGGCGCACCCTTCACAAAGAAGTAAAGGTCGCGCGAGATGGGATAGCCGCCGCTCGCGACCGTCTTCTCGGACGCCTCAACATGATTGACCGAGACGGCCTTGACCGAGGTCTTGGCGTTGAGGCTATCGACGAAGCCCAGCGAAATGTAGCCAATGGCACCGCGCGAGCGAGATACCACGTCGCGCACCTGGCCCGTGCCCGAAAGAACGGCCGAGCGGCGATCGAACGGGGTGCCGTCCATCACGATGGTACGAAAGGCCTCACGCGTGCCGGACGCCTCATCTCGGTTGATAACCTGAATCCTCAGGTCCTCGCCACCGACCTCTTTCCAATTGGTAATCTTGCCGGCGTAGATATCGCGGAGCTGCTCGGTCGAGAGGTTATCGACGGGGTTATCGTCGTTCACGATGACCGCAATACCGTCGTGGGCAATGACGATGGGAGTCAGGCCCAGATCCAGTTCGTCGGCATTGAGTCCACGGGAGGAGCTGGCGATATCGGCCGTGCCGGCGCTGACGGCCTCAATGCCAGCGGAAGAACCCAAACCGGAAACGAGCACGTCGATGCCGGTCTCCTCCTTAAAGCCCTCGGCCGCAATCTCGGCGATAGGAAGGCAGGTCGTGGAGCCGGCGACGGTAATGGAAGAGGTAGAAGATCCCGAAGAACAGGCGCACAGCGTAAGCGTAAGCACAGCGGCGCTCAGGACCGATACGATCTTTCTCATAGCATCACGCCGATCGCAGCATGGCGCCCACAGGTGCCGTTCTCGTTACGGTAGGAATAAAAGCGGTCGTTCTGACGCACGGTCGAAAGCTGGGTATCCACGATATTATCCGCGTCGACACCGACATCTACCAGCGCCTCGCGAATGGCAGCGGAAAGATCAAGCATGCGAGAGGTATTCGCATCGATGCAAGAGAACTCGGCGGCAAAGCGATCCATGAGTTCCTGGGATACCTCATATTCGTCACCCAAGATATGGGGGCCGATATAGGCGGAAACGTCGCTCGCATCGCAACCGGCAGCATCGCAAAGCGCCTGGCACGCCTTGGCGGAAATACGTGCAATCGTGCCCTTCCAACCGGAGTGCACCACGGCAAATCCGCCGGGGGCCACCAGCACCACGGGAACGCAGTCGGCAAAGCAGAGCAGCACGGGCACGTTATGCGCCGTGCAGACGATGGCATCACAGCCCTCGGCAATCTGCTCGCGAACGTCCTCAAGGTCATCGGCGCCGTTCGAGGTCACCGCAACGATATGGTCACCATGGACCTGATTGGGAACGAGCAGGTTGTGCTCGCACTCGGCGGCACCCATAGCCTCGAGCGCGCGACGACGATTTTCTTGAACAGCAAAGGGGTCATCGCCAACATGCGAGCCCAAGTTGAGTGAGGAGTACGCATCTTCGGAAACACCACCGGCGCGCTCGGTGAAGGCAAAGCGAACATCGGATGTCGCGCCTTCCACCAACGTAACACCATCATGGTCGACACGCGAAACGTTGTCCGCACGTGCTGCCATACTAAAGCCTCCTAATAACACAAGTACCGCGGCATCGCCGCTACAGCCCGCGTTTATACGGCTGTCATACTTCTCTAAAAGGATACCTGCTGCGCTGGAGGCAATCGTAAAGGGAACGTAAAGAGATTGGAGGTTCTAGTTTACAAAGTCGAAATAAAAAGGGCGCGTCCATACGGACACGCCCCTGTGCACAACAATGCAAAGAACGACTTAGAAGCTACCGCGCTTCAGGAAGTCGGGAAGCTCGAACTGATCGTTGCCGAAGTTAGGAAGCTCGGTGCCACCGACGTTGCGGGTCGGAGCGGCCTGAGCCGGGCTGGTGGCCGGAGCGGTGCGCTGCGGCTCAGCGGAAGCAGCGGCCTTGCTCTGAGACTGCTGAGCGGCAAAGAGCTCATCCTGACGGTTGACGTTGGAGTCGGAGAAGCCCGTAGCGATGACGGTGATACGCACCTGATCGCCCAGGGACTCGTCGACAACGGTACCGAAGATGATGTTGGCCTCGGGGTCGACGGCGTTGGCGACAACGTCGGCGGCGTCGCTGATCTCCTGGATGCCCAGGTCCTTGGAACCGGCGATGGAGAGCAGCACGCGTGTGGCACCATCGATGGAGCTCTCGAGCAGCGGGCTGGAGATGGCCTGCTGGGCAGCGTCGACGGCACGGGTATCCCCAGAAGAGGTACCGATACCCATCATGGCGGTACCGGCCTGCTTCATGATGGTCTTAACATCGGCGAAGTCCAGGTTGATGATACCGGGGACGGTGATGAGGTCGGTGATGCCCTGGGTGCCCTGGGAAAGGACGCCATCGGCAATCGCGAAGGCCTCGAGCATGGTGGTCTTCTTCTCGGCGATGTCGAGCAGCTTATCGTTAGGGATGACGATCATGGTATCGACGCAATCGGAGAGGGTCTTAATGCCCTCCTCGGCGCTCTTCTTGCGCTTGCGGCCCTCGAAGGTGAAGGGCTTGGTCACGACGGCGACGGTCAGTGCGCCGACCTCGTTCATCGCGATATCGGCAACGATGGGAGCAGCGCCGGTACCGGTGCCACCGCCCTCGCCGCAGGTGATAAACACCATGTCGGCGCCAGCGAGCGCCTCGGCAATGTCGTCGCGGGACTCATCGGCAGCCTTGCGGCCAACCTCGGGGTTGGCGCCGGCGCCCAGGCCGCGGGTAAGGTCGGTGCCGATGTGCACCTTGATATCGGCATCAGAGATCGCGAGTGCCTGAGCATCGGTGTTGATGGCAACAAACTCGACGCCGCGGATGCCCTCTTCGATCATTCGATTGACCGCGTTGGTACCGCCGCCGCCGACGCCGACCACCTTAATGACGGCAAGGTAGTTGTTGATCTCTGTCTCGTGCATATCGGTCCTCCGAACAAAGGTTATAGCCATAGCATGGGTCGACCCCTGCGCACATTAACCTTCAGGTTGAAAGTAAATGCAAAGGTAAACCGTATTATGTTTGCACATTATGAACGTATCAGTCAAATAATTGACCGTGAAAACCAAACAAACCAGATAAACGGCGTGGTATGGCCCCTCAACAAAGCATCAACCAGCGCTACGAGGTCGGGGCGTTCCTAAATGTGTAGTTGCCCGGAGAGCGCACATTGATATACGTTACGCCCTCTACCTGCGAAAGCAGCTTGGTGACTACGCGCTCCTTCTTGACGATATCGTTCGAATCGCCCAGCGACACCTCAATGCCGTTATTGAGGTTTGCCGAGATGGCTTCGACCGAAGGCGTGGAAATATCCTTGACTTGTCCCAAGAACTCGCTCGAAAAACCACGCACATAATCCAAGCCAGCCTTAACGGCCTTGGAGCTCACTGCCTGGCCGGAAACCGGAGCGACATCCGCCGAGACATCAGCCAACAACACCGCGCCATAGTGCTTAGCGAGCGCCAGCGCGGCATCGATTCCGGTCAAGGTATTTGAGCCCTGCCCTGTCGTGATGACGTTGCCTTGGTCGTCCACTTCGACCGACGTCGACAGTGGGGCGATCCAGGTGTCATCATCCCCGATGGCCCAGGCAAGGTCATCGGAACTGATATAGGCAATTGCGATGACCTTGCGCTCCATCGGCGTAATGATGAGCGTATGCGGGAACTGACGCTGGACATCCACGCCCGAGACCCACGGATTCTGCTTGAGGTCCTCGGTAATCTGGTCGGGATCGACGTTAAAAAGCGACGTTCCCTCGGGCAAATCGATCAGCTGGATAGCATCGTGCTTCGTCACATGCTCGCTGCCTTGAATCTGAATATCAGTGGCGGTAAACAATCCAGAGTTGATCACCACGATGGCAACGACGACGAGCACGGCCAAGGCGGCCAGAACGCCGCCCACGATTTTGCCTTTGCCTGCAACGACAGAAGCGGCGTCTGATGTTTTATTTACCATCGCCCCAAGTGAAGACAACGGGTTGACGCTTTTTTTACCCGAAGGCTTCTTGGCGGTAGCCGGCACCGATGTCAGCGAGCGCGGTTTCGATGCGCCCAGCGTGCGACCTGGACGCGGCGCTTTAGTTCCCGTCGAGGGCTTAGGAGTTGCCATGGGACGGGCAGGTTTGGCGCCCATAACAGGCTTTGACGTCACCGAGGGACGCGAGGACTTTTTTGCGGCCGGACGATTACCGAGCTGCGAGCCGACAACCGGACGACTGGTCTGTCGAGCATGCCCGACAGACTTAGAGTGCGCGACGGTATTGCGTTGAGGTTTGGCAGGCGCGCCGGAACGCCCTCCGGCGCGGCGGAAGGTGGGTTTCGATGCTCTAGAAGCCGAGGAATTTAACTTCCGGTCTGAGCTCGATGCCATACGCCTCCCTCACCTTTCCGTGCACATGTCTGATAACCGCGGCAACGTCATCGGCCGAGGCAGTTCCGTTATTAACGATAAAATTAGCGTGAACGGGCGAAACTTCCGCGCCGCCAATCGAAAAACCCTTTAATCCACAATCCTCGATAAGCTTGCCCACACTCGCATCGGGCGGGTTGCGAAAGACCGACCCGCAGGATGCGCGACCCATGGGCTGCGTACGCTTGCGCCTCGTCAGGTACCGTTCCATGCGCTCGCGGATGTCGGCCTTGGGCGCCGGTTTAAGCTTGAGCACGCACTCGAGGATGATCTCATTGCGGGGAAGGCTACATTCGCGGTAGCCCCAAGTGATCTCGGACCCCGCATAATGCTTGATACCGGATGCCGGGTCAAACGTTACGACATCCTCAACCAGCGAGCCAATCCACTCGGTCCGTGTGCCGGCATTCATAGATATCGCACCGCCAACCGAGCCAGGGATGCCAACGGCAAACTCAAGGCCCGAGAGGCTACGCGACAGGGCATCGTTGACCAGGCGCGCAAACATCACGCCCGCACCGACCGTCAGCGTACAACCGTCATCGGCAACAACCGTGCGCTGAAACTCACGTCCGAGCGAAATGACGGCGCCGCGATAACCGCCATCGGCAACCAGCAGATTGGAGCCCTTGCCGATGATGACCCACGGCACCTGCTCGCGATCGAGCACCGCCACGGCGCGGCGGAGGGCATGATAGCTATGGCACGTCACAAAGAGGTCGGCCTTGCCGCCGATACGATAGCTCGTATGACGCGCAAGGCGCTCGTCCTCGATCACATCCGTGTCGATCATGCCCGAGAGCGCCATGACGGCGTTAAACAGACCCATTAGACTTAAGCGTCTTTCTTGGCAGTCAGATACTCAATGAACTCGGGACCGACGGTCGTAACGTCACCGGCACCCATAGTGAGCAGCAGATCGCCCTCGCCCACCATCTGCTCGAGCTCCTGATTGAGCTCAAGACGGCTGGAGCAGTACACGACCTCCTTGCCAGGATGCTTGGCGCGCACGGTATCGGCGAGCATCTTAGAGGTAACACCCGGAATGGGCATCTCGCCAGCCGAGAACACATCAATCAGCAGCAGTTTATCGGCATTGGCAAATGCATCGGCAAAGTCGTCGCACAGGGCCTGCAGGCGCGAATAACGGTGCGGCTGGAACACGACGTCGACATGCTTGTAGCCCAGCGACGAAGCGGCAGCAAGCGTCGCCTTGATCTCGGTGGGGTGATGGCCGTAATCATCGACCACGGTGATGCCATCGATATCGCCCACGTGGGTAAAGCGACGGCGGACGCCCTCAAAGCTCGAGAGCGCCTTGGCGGCGGCGTCGATGTCAAGGCCCAGGACATGGGCGACGGTGAGCACCGCCGTGGCGTTGAGCATGTTTTGGCGACCGGGATTGCTCTTGATCTCCACGGCATGCTCAGTGCCGTCCTCAAAGCGAACGATAAAGTCACTCTGGATGCCTTTGACATTCGGGTGCATGCAGACGATGTCGTTGCTCTCGGCAAAGCCGTAGGAAAGCACGTGACGGCCCGTCGACTTGGCGAGCTCGACCAGATGCGGGTCCTCACCGCAGACGATGACGGTGCCGTCCTCGCCCACCAGGCTCATGAATTTGGCGAAAGTCGCTTCGATCTCCTCGATACCCGAGTAGTGATCGAGGTGGTCGGCCTCGACGTTGGTCACAATGACCACGTTGGGGTTCAGGAACAGGAAGGAGCTGTCGGACTCGTCGGCCTCGGCGACAAAGTAGTCGCCCGAGCCGTTCTTGCCGTTCGTGTCATAGCCCTCGACGATGCCACCGATCAGGAAGCTCGGATCCAGACCCATGCGGTCGAGCATGGTGGCGCACATCGAAGACGTGGTGGTCTTGCCGTGCGTGCCGGCAACAGCGACGGTAGTGTAGCCGTGGCCCAAGGCAGAGAGCATCTTGGCACGGGGCCACACGGGAATACCAAGCTCGCGAGCGCGCACGAGTTCAGGGTTGGACTCCGGAATAGCGGTGGAGACAACAACCACGTCGGGCTTGACCTCGTCGATCGTGGCGGCCTCATGGCCCACATGTACCTTCACACCAGCGCGGGTAAGCTGGCGGATATAACGTGACGTCTTAAGGTCGGAGCCGGTAACGGCATAACCGCGCTCGTGCAGAACGAGGGCGATGCCGCTCATGCCGGCGCCGCCGATACCGATAAAGTGGGCGCTCTTAAACTCGGGCGCGGAGGTTGCAGTCTGGGAATCAGCCATGTGCTCGTGTACTCCTTGCGTAAACACTGCCTGTAACCCGTTAACTGTACCGCACCTACCGCATCAGCGCGAGGGCGACCGACGATATCCCGTCTAACTAACGCAAACCCTCTACCGCATCCGCCAGAAGAGCGGCGGCCCTATCCTGAGCCAGACCACGCGCCGCCTGACGCATGGCGTCGCGCGCCGCCGCGTCATCGACCAGGTGCAGCAGTTCATCGGCAAAGGCAGAACCGTCGATATCGGCATCGGCGCAGAGCACGCCGGCCCCGGCGTCGACCAGATACCGGGCATTGGTGGTTTGGTGGTCGGCCGTCGCATGCGGATACGGCACGAGCACCGAGGGCACGGCGAGCGCAGCGATCTCGGCCACGCTCGATGCGCCCGAACGCGAGAGCACCAAATCGGCAGCAGCCAGCATATCGCCCATGTTGTCGATGTAAGGCTGGACGCGGTAACGCTTCGCCTCCTCGGGCGTCAGCGCCAAAGCGCGCTCGGTCTCCTCAAAGCCGTCGGCACCCGTCGAATGCAACACATAGAGGTTCTTGCGCGAAAGCAGCTCGTTTTTGAGCGAAACCGCGCGCTCGTTGAGGTGCTGGGCGCCAAGTGAACCGCCAAAGACGAGCAGCAGCGTAGCGTCCTCGGGAACGCCAAGTGCCTTGCGGCCGCGAGCGCGATCGCCTTCGATTACCGAGCGACGTACGGGGTTGCCGGTCATGAGCACGTGGTCAGGGTCACCTTCGCGCTCAAAGACCGAACGCGCTGCCGGCACCGAGATGCACACGCGGGCGGCGTGGGAGTTCATCATCTTGTTGGCCAGGCCCGGAACAGAGTTCTGCTCATGCAGCAGATACGGAACGCCTGCGCCCTTGCACCACCCCAGCAGCGGAACCTCGACATAGGCACCAAAACCGACGGCAGCATCGGGCTTGCCGACCTTTGAGAAATGACTGGCGAGCGCACGTTTGGCCTTGTTGACACGCCACAGCGAGGTCAGCGCCGTCCAAGGACGGGAGCGGTCGAAGCCCGTGACCGTAATGGGCACAAAATCAAACCCAGCCTCGGGGACCAGACGACCCTCGAGCTTGCGCGACTGGCCCACGAACACAACGTGGTGGCCACGGTCACGCAGTTCTTCGGCCAAGGCGAGCGCGGGGTTGATATGTCCTGCCGTGCCGCCGGCTGCAATAGCAACGGTCATTTTATCGGTCATGGTAGTCCCTTCGTACACGCGGTCCCTGGTCGTCGGTACGCAGACGCGCCGACGGGTCTGAGTTCAAATCGATTCGATTATATCCGCCGCCCGCATTGCGAGGAGTGGGGCGCTGAGGACGACCTTGCGGCGCCGTTCGCTGACGCGGGCGGGCTGCGGGGTCGGTCGCAGAGCCATCCAGGACGGTAAAACCGTTACGCGAAGATCGCTCGCCGCGCACGTGGGGCACGCCGGCGGTACTCTCATCCATAACGGCAAAGCTCTCACGGCGGCGGTCATACTCATCGCGGCGGGCGCTCTCGTACGAAACGCGCAGGATCAACCCGGCAAGCATAAGCGACACAATAATCGACGAACCGCCGTAGCTAATAAACGGCAACGGTTTGCCCGTCATGGGAAACACGTTGAGGATGCCCAGCGCGTTAATCAAAAACTGCACTGCGAGAATGACCGCGGAGCCAGACGCCATGAGCGCGCCCCGACGATCGGTCGCCTGCTCGGCAATGCGAAACGCCGAGTAGATCAGCATCGCAAACACCAAGAAGAACAGCACGGTTCCGACAAAACCGACTTCCTCGCCAATGATGGCCAGGATGTAGTCATTGTGCGCCTCGGGCAGATACGAGTACTTCATGGTTGAGTTGCCGATGCCACGGCCGAACAGACCGCCCGAGGCAAAGGCCATGATGGCAAGCGTGGCCTGATAGCCGTCACCATACTCGTCGGCCCAAGGGTTCAAGGCAACCTGAATACGCACCATACGGTACGGCTCTGCAACAAGCGCAATCACGATCACGAGAATGCCGAAGATTAGCACGCCGATGATAAATCTGGGGTCGAGACCCGCAAACAACGCCATGCACATGAGGGTCAACAGGATGATCAGGACAGTACCGAAATCGGGCTGGATAAAGATCAGAAAGAGCGAAATGCCCAAGTAGATGCCCATCTTGCGAAGGAATTCGTTGATGTTGCCACCGGGCGAAAAGAAACGATCAAGCATGATGGCCGAATACGCAATGGCAAATGGCTTTAAAAACTCGGAAGGCTGGAACTGAATACCGGCGATGTTGAGCCAGCGCGTGGCGCCACGGCTACCGCTGCCCACCAAGAACACCAGAAGCAGTAGCCCCATCATGCCGATGAGGAAGATCCTGAGCACGTCTTCCCCAAACCAACTGTCCGGCAAGATGCGCACGATGGCAACCATAGCCAGCACGCCAACTCCGGCAAACGCGGCTTGTCGAAACAGAAAAAACGTCGCCGAGCCATTCTCGTGCAGCGCCTCGACCGAAGACGCCGAGTACACCATCAGCAGGCCAAAGCACACCAAGGTAAACAGGCAGGCCATGAATATCAAACGGGGGCGCATGATACGGGCGGGAACGCCGGCAATATAGCGTTCGCTAAACGTCTGCCCGCCGCGACCGGAACGCGGTGTGCTGCGCCGCGAGGAAGCACGGTCCGAGTCGGGCCTCCTCATACCTTGTCGGGGGCTCTCCTCTCTCACCGGCAACCCCTATTCCATTTGCGATTTCGCCGCAGCGGCAAGCTGGGCCACATAGTCCTTAAACACGCGGCCGCGCTCCTCATAGCCCGAGAACTCATCGAACGAAGAGCAGGCAGGAGAAAGTAAGATCACATCGCCACGGCTCGACAGCGAACGGGCGACGTCCACGGCATCGCGCAGGTCATCCGCCTGGGCGATATCCACATCGCCATCGACATCGGCCTCGTCCATAGCGGCGGTGAAACGCTCGCGCGCATCGCCAAAGCAGACGACCGAGCGTACGTTATCCATAACAACGCGCGCGAAGTCCGTGAGCGGCGTGCCCTTATCGTGGCCGCCGAGCAGCAAGATCACGTCGTCATCGGGAAATGCCGTCAGTGCCTTCTCGACCGCATCGGTGTTGGTCGCCTTGGAATCGTTGACGTAGCGCACGCCGTCAATCTCGCCACACGGCTCCACGCGGTGCTCGAGCGGCTGGAACGAGGCCAGACCGCGGCAGACGCCATCGACATCGGCACCGACTGCCAGGGCAGCCGTGGCAGCGCACAGGGCATTGATAACATTGTGATGGCCCGAGATCTTGAGCTCGGATGTAGCAATGAGCGGGGTCTCGACGCCCTTCAGGCGCACGATCATCTTGCCATCGCGTACAAAGGCGGCATCCTCACCCTCAGGCTCGTCAAAGGCAACCTTGCAGATGCGACGACCCGGCGTGTAGATGTACTCATCGAACTCGTGAATGCCGGCGTCTTCGACGTCGACAACCGCCAGATCGTCATCGACCATATTGTCAAACAGTTTGATCTTGGCAAGCGCATAGTTCTTATGGCTCTTATGCCAGCCCAAGTGGTCGGGAGTGATGTTGAGCAGCACCGCCACGCGAGGATGAAGCTCGGCGGTCGTAGCAATCTGGTAGCTCGAGAGCTCGGCCACAAACCACTCGTTGTGGGCTCGGCCGTCAATCTCGTTGACCGGCGGCTCGCCGATGTTGCCGACAGCTACGCTGGCCTCGCCGGCAGCCTTGAGCAGATAATCAGTCAACGACGTGGTGGTCGTCTTGCCGTTGGTACCCGTGATGGCAATCCAGTTATCGGGCGACAGGCGATAGGCAAACTCGGGCTCACCCATAATCTGGGCAGCGTGATCGCGGCCAGCCTTAAAGAATGCCGAGAACTCCGAGATGCCCGGGCACGTCACGCATACGTCGTAGGCTCCCTCTACCTGTTCGGTCCCATAGACAAACGACGCACCAGCGGCCTCGAGCGCACGCGTGGCGTCATTGGGCTCAGAGGTGCCGCCGCCATACACGGTAACGGCGCTTACGCGCTCGGGATGTGCCAGCGCCCAGCGGGCGACATCGAGACCGGATTTACCCTGACCCAAAACGAGCAGGCTAAAGACATCAGCAAGAGGCATGAAAGACCACTATCCCAACTGGAAGAACAGAGCAAGGCCAACGGCACCAAAGGCCGCAGCGATAATCCAAAAACGGATGACGACCTTGGTCTCGGCCCAGCCCTTCTTTTCGAAATGATGATGGATGGGTGCCATAAGAAAGACGCGCTTGTGCGTAAAGTGGAAGTAGACAACCTGAATCATGACCGACAGGGTCTCAACGATAAATAGGCCGCCGATGATGAGGGAGACGACCTCGGTGTTGGTCATGATGGACGTGCAGGCAAACGCGGCGCCCAGGGCAAGCGAGCCGGTATCGCCCATAAAGATGCTCGCCGGATAGCAGTTGAACCACAGAAAGCCCAAGCAGGCACCGGCACACGCGGTGCAGAAGATGGACAGGTTCACGTCTCCGTGCAAAAACGCCATGGCAGCCATGGCGAGCATGGCAATCATGGAGGTGCCGCCAGCAAGACCGTCAAGGCCATCGGTCAGGTTCACGGCATTAGAAAGACCGGCGATCATCAGCCAGCAAAAGACAATATAGAGCCACGGGAACGAATAGCCGCAGATGGTGGTCGAAAGCACGCCAAGGTCGATCGTCAACCCACCGGGAAAACGAATCTCGGGGGCGACACCGCACCAGTTGACGGCAAGTACCGTAAAGGTGACACAGATAATGGTTAGGCCGATCATCTTGGCATGGGGCGTCAGACCGAGCGAGCGCCCATGCGTAACGGAGGTCAGGTCGTCGATCAGGCCCAGCACGCCGGTCGCCAGCGTGGCGAGCAGCACGAGCACGAGCTCGGTGGTGAGCTTGCCCATCAACAGGCAGGTCAGCGAGATCGCGACGAGGATGACAGCACCACCCATGGTGGGCGTTCCCTGCTTAACCAAATGACGCTTGGGGCCGTCGGCACGAACCTGCTGGCCGATACCCTCGACCTTGAGCAGCTTGATCCACCACGGCATGAGCAGCAGCGCAATGGCAGCGGCGATGCCAAGCCCCAAAAAAGCCTGATACGTTGGATACGAGGGATTGCCGAACATGGGCTAGCATACACCTTCCACAAAGCGGTCGAGCTCAACAAAGCGGGAACCCTTGACCAGTACAACATCATGTTTTTCAAGCGCGCCGCCCATGCGGTCGAGCACCTGCTGATAATCGGAGAACACCTGGATGCGGTCCTCGTCCATACCCATCATGCGCGCGGCATCGGCCATAAGCTGGGCCAGCTCACCACCCACGCACGCCAGCATGTCGAGCTTCTTGGCGGCGGCATAGGCGCCCACGAGCTCATGCATGCGAGGAGCCTCATCGCCCATCTCGCCCATCTCGCCCAGGATCGCCATGCGAGACCCCGTGCACGAAAGCGAGCACAGCAGATCGAGGCCAGCAGCCATGGATTCGGCACTGGCGTTATAGGAATCGTCGATGACGCGGGCACCGCTCTTGGCGCGCTTGATCTCCTGGCGGTGACCGGTGATCGTGAGGCCCCTAAAGGCAGCATCGATCTGCTCGGGCGTCACGCCCAAGCGATAGGCAACCGCGGCGGCCTTAACGGCATTAGGAACGGACTGCACGCCGGGGATGGCAAGCATGGTGTCGATTGTCTCGCCCTGACCAAAATCGAGAGTAAAGACCGGACGGCCCTCGTCATCAACTCGAACGTCGCGGGCACGGACCTCATCATCGTCCGAGACGCCGGCCAGCATCACGTCGATACCAGCAGGCTGGGCGAACGTATCGCGAATGAACGGTGTAAAGTCGTCCTCGCCGCCCAAAACCAGCAGCGGCAAGAAGTCGCCGGCGGCGCACATACCCTGGACAATCTCGGCCTTAGCGCGGGCGATGTTCTCGCGGCTACCCAAAATGCCGATGTGAGAGGTACCGATCTTGCTCACGATGGCAAGGTTGGGATTGGCGGACTGGGACAGGCGCTCGATCTCGTGGAAATGGTTCATGCCCAACTCGAGCACCAGGACCTCGGTATCGGCCGGAGCGGAAAGCACCGTGAGCGGCATGCCGATCAGGTTATTGAAATTGCCCTTGGTGGCCCAAACACGATAGCGCTTGGCGAGCACGGCGGCGAGCACGTCCTTGGTCGTCGTCTTGCCGATGGAACCGGTAATACCAACGACCAGGCAGCCAAGCTCCAGACGGTACGTGTGCGCCAAACGCAGCAAAAAGTCCTCGGGATCATCGGTCAGCAAGATGGCACAGCCCTTGTCCTGCGCCAGCGAGACCAGCTCGGCCTCAGGCTCACGCGTCATTACGACGGCGCCGGCACCCGACTGGACGGCACGGGAAGCAAAATCATTGCCGTCGACGTTTTCACCGGGAAAGGCGACGAAAATCGTCCCTTCCTCGACCTGACGCGAGTCGATAACGCACCCGCGGCATACCCGATCGGCTTCTCCCGTCACGGTTCGGGCCCCTGTTGCGGCCGCGAGGTTGTTGACGGCGATCTCTATCATTGCAGCTCCCCTGTAAACCTAATAATGCTATCGGCGTATTGTATCCCAGCGCCGCGCATGCGTGGTGCAGGGCATGTGAACACCCCTCATATGGGACAACAAACCACGCCCCAAAGATTGTAACCCCCTACTTCGTGTGCGGGATACCCAGCACGTCGAGCGCGTTGGCCATAATGGACTGGAACGGCACCGCAGCGGCATCTGAGCCGCTCGGCGTTCCGTCAAGCGTGATATAGCACAGCACCTTGGGCGATTGTGCCGGCGCAAAGCCCATAAAGGACGACATGTAGTTCTCCTTTAGGTAGCCGCCGTTCTCGTCGGCTCGTTCGGCCGTACCGGTCTTACCCGCCACGTCATAGCCGTCAACCGCGCCGCCAACGCCCGTTCCCTCGGACACGACCGTCTGCATGCACGATGTCACCTGGGATGCGGCGTCCTCCGAAATCGCGCGCTCGCCTTCGCCCCAGTCCTTCTCGTCGCCTTTGCTGGACTTATAGAAGTGCGGGGTCATCATCACGCCGCCGTTGGCGATGCCGCCCACGGCACGTGCGATCTCAATCGGCGAGACAGACAGCGCCTGTCCAAAGCTCATCGAGCCCAGCGTGGCGCCGTCATACTGGTCACGCTCCTTGACGATGCCCAGGCTCTCGCCCGGAAAATCGACACCAGAGCTGTGACCGATGCCCCACTTGTCCACATAGGCGGCAAAGTCGTCGGCACCGATCTTGCGCCCCACCAGGACAAATCCCACGTTGGACGAACGGCGCATCATCTCGCGCACATCCATGGTCATGGCGTAGTCGCGCTTGTCGGCATCGGTGACGGTATCGTCGCCCACCTTGATGCTCGCCGGCACCTCAAACGACGTACTCGACCGCACGACACCCAAGTCGAAGCCGGCGCCCGCCACGAGCGTCTTAAAGACCGAGCCGGGCTCGTAGGCGTCGGTGACCAGGCGCAGGTTCATATCCTCGGTCTTGGCGTTTTCCAAATTGGTCTGGTCGTAGGTCGGATACGAGCAGGCTGCCAAGATCTCGCCTGTCGTAGGATCGGTGACCAGCGCCGAGCCGTTCTTGGCCTTTGTCTTCTCGACAGCCTCTGCCAGGGCATCCTCGGCCGCACGCTGGATATTGACGTCGAGCGTCGTCACGATATCAACGCCGTCGACCGCAGCCACCTTTTTATAGGCACCGCCCGCGATATAGCTGCCGTCCCTCGCGCGCTCGCGTACGAGAGAACCGTTCGTGCCGGTCAGAAGCTTGTTGTATTGCTTTTCGAGACCCGTCAAGCCGTCGTTGTCTACATTCACTACACCCAGCACCTGCGATGCCAGATTGCCGTATGGATATACGCGCTTCATGGCCTGCTCAAAAAGCACGCCGGGCAGGTTCTTCTTCTCCAGCGCCGCAGCGTCGTCTTCGTCCACCTGGCGCTTGATATACACCCAGGTTCCATCGGACTCGACGAGCTTGCGGCAGGTCTTTTTATCGATTCCAGTTGCCTTGACCAGCGCCGACACCGTCTTGTCAACATCCTCGACAAGCTGCGGGTTCACGGCGATGTTGCGACATTCGACCGACGACGCCAGCACGTTGCCGTTGCGGTCGTAGATGGTGCCGCGTTTGGCATAGAGGGTCTGCGCAAGCAGGCGGCGCGCATCGGCACGCTCGCGCAGTTTATCGGCTTCGACAATTTGATAGTCGGCAAGGCGGAAGACGCCCAAGCCCAAGCCAAGCCCGATGAAGCCCATGACGGCTTTGCGGCGAGGCAGAGGCGCGCCTGTAAGCCATTCGGTCGACGAACTCTTGCGCGACCTGGTGTTATGCACTTGAGGGCCGCCCGAGCCGCGAAGTCGCGACGCCGGGTCGTTGCCACGGGACTGCCCGGCGTTGTAAGATTGCCGACCCGTTCCTTGATAACCAGAACGTCCCCGCGACGAGGGACGTCCAGAACCGCGGCCCCCATCGGAACCGCGGCGATAGTCATTTGTCATACTCAGCTACCGTCTTGCTACTGAGCGGTCGCGGTCGCGTTGGCGCCCGCGGCTGCATCCTGCGAAAAGTCAAGTGTAACGCTCTCGCTGGACTCCACCATGCCATAAGCGCCCGCAAGGTCGCGAATGCGCGTGTCGGCGCCATAGACCGAATGCATGACCTCTAGGTCGGAGCTCTCATCGGTCGCCTTTTCGAGCGTGTTGGTAAGCTCGGCGTTGCTGTTGAGCACCTGGGCCGTAACGCCGGCAAGCGCCACGCGGGCGACGCCGATCGTCATGAAGATAGCCGCAATGATGCAAAACGTTTTAAGAACGCTCATGAAAACCGGGCTTACCGCCTGGTTTGCCTGACGGCCCGCGCCCGTGTAGACATCAAAGCGCGGCGTGCGCTGCTCACGGGGAGCAACGGGGGCCTGCGGCGTCTCACGATAGGCGGGCATGGCGTTCATATCATAGGCGAGTGCTGCGCTTGAAGTGTTGTAGCCCATGATATGCCGCCTCCCATCCCGAGTACGTTGGTAGTGTGTTTAAGCTTCGTTTATGGTGCGAGCGGGAGGTCCAATATCGCGCGGTCGCGCCTACAGACGCTGCGCCACGCGGATTTTGGCTGATCTCGCCCGAGGGTTGCGCTCAACCTCATCAGGCTGGGCAACCAAGGGTTTGCGGGTGATGACCTTGAGTATCGGCACGTTGCCGCACACGCACACCGGGATCTCCGGCGGGCACGTGCACCCCTGGCTCATCTCCTTAAAGTGGTTCTTTACGATACGGTCCTCGAGCGAGTGATACGAGATGACGCAGATACGTCCGCCCGGGTTGAGCCACCTGGTGGCGGCATCAAGCCCTCGTTCGAGCACATCGAGCTCGTGATTGACCTCGATGCGAATGGCCTGGAAACTTTTCTTGGCCGGGTGTCCGCCATGCCGACGAGCGGCAGCCGGGATACCCGCCTTGATGATCTCGACAAATTGGCCGGTGGTTTCGATCGGTTCTTGCTCGCGGCGGCGCACGATCTCGCGCGCGATCTGCGAGGCGAACTTCTCTTCGCCGTAGACGCGTAGAATCCGGGCGAGGTCGTGTTCGTTATAGGTGTTGATGACCTCAGCTGCGTTTAAGGTGTTATTACCCGGATCCATCCGCATGTCCAATGGGGCGTCCTCGTTATACGAAAAGCCCCTGCCAGGGATATCGAGTTGCGGTGACGAAACGCCCAAATCGAACAGGAAGCCATCGACCCCGGGCACCTCGGCCGAGCAAAGCAGCTCGTCCAAGTCGCCGAAGTTGCCCTTCAGCAGCTGGTGCGGAACGCCGGGAACCTCGCGGTCCAGACGGGCGCCAGCGGCCTCGAGGGCCATGTCGTCCTGATCGACGCCGAGCAAAAGACCCGTCTCCCCCACCTGCGCGGCCATCTTTACCGAATGGCCGGCACCGCCAAGGGTGCAATCGCAGACAACGGAGCCGTTCTTTAGCCGCAGCGACTCAAGCACTTCGCCGAGCATGACAGGTTCATGCCGATATTCTTGTGTCAAGATCCCACGCTCCATCCGTTACCCGTGCCTTGCCCTTACGAGAAGAAGAGGTCCAGCAGGGCCTCATCGTCATCGTCCTCATCGGCCGCGGCGCGATCCCAAACCTCAAGGTGGTCGTAGTTGCCCACAACCGTGACCTCGCGGTCGAGGTTCGCCTGCTTGCGGAGAGACTCGGAAAGACCGATACGACCGGCGCTGTCCACGTCCATCGACGTGGTGCGCTTGTTGATCGCCCTCATGAGCTTCTGGTCGTTAATGTCACGCGGGTTAAAGCCCTCGTGGCCCTCACGACCCGCGAAGAGTCCTTCGACCCACTTATCGAAGGCCTCGGCAGAGAACACGTACAGAGCATCGACATCCAGGGCTTTGAACACGCGAACGTGCTCTCCAAGCTCCTCGCGAAGGGGTGCAGGCAGGGACAGACGACCTTTTGCATCGAGATTGCGCTCGTATGCACCAGTCATTCCCATGTGCGCCCTCCCCTCGGTTACTCAGATGGCACGTACGCGGGGAACCACCCCGCCTGTCGACGTCATTAATAATATGGGGAACCTCCCCATTTTTCAACACCTTTTCCCA
>DBGEDL010000086.1:0-88947 GCA_048375035.1 Collinsella sp. | reverse complement strand
CGCCGGTTTGACCGGCCCGCCACGGGTCAATCTGCAGTGCGGCCCGAACCCCGTGAGGGCCGGCGCCTTTAGACGCGTGCCGGAAATCCAAGGGTTATACCCTAAGAGCAAACCACCCCTTTTAGGGGTGGTTTTGATTTCACGTCACCTTGTCTCAAATGCGACCCGCTCGCTCATTTATGCTCTACCTGCGGTGTTTCCGTTCTTGGGAGATTTGTCGCTTCTTGCTTGCGTCAAGGTATGATTATCTACTGCGTTAAACGGAATTCGATTGTTTTGAGGGTAGGGGATTGATTTGGGTCGTACTGGGGATATGACGCCGCCTTTGCGTTGGCGGTTGGGTGTTGCTGGCGGGGTGGCGCTCGTTGTGCTGCTTGTTGACCAGCTTACCAAGCTTGCGGTTCGTGCCGTGGGCGACGCTTTGCATGTGACCGTTATCCCCGGTGTCATCGACTTTATGTTTGTCCGTAATATCGGTGCTGCCTTTAGCATGGGCGAGGGGCATGGCATCGCGTTTGCCGTGCTGGCGTTGGCGGTCATTATCGCTATTGCCGTGTACCTCGTTCGTGCGCCCCAACTCGCCCATCTTGAGGTCGTGGGCATGGCGATGGTTGCGGGCGGTGCTATCGGCAACGCTATCGATCGTTTGGCCTTTGGCTTCGTGACCGATTTTATTGCCACCACCTTCATCGACTTCCCCGTCTTCAATGTGGCCGATATCGGCATTACCTTGGGTGTCGCGCTCGCCCTCTTCGGTTACATGTTCTTGAGCCCCGCGGCCCGTGAGGTCGATGCGACCGCCGAGCTTAACGCCCGTGACGAGGCCCGCGCCAAGCGCAAGGCCCAGCAGCGTGGGGAGCGTGCCCGCAAGATTCGCGAAAGGAATGAGCGCTAATGGCCGACATCCATATCCTTGTTGCCGACGATGCCGCTGGCCAGCGTCTTGACGCCTATCTGGGCGCCAATGACGGTTGCCCTACGCGCTCTGCCTGCGCGCATCTGATTGAGGGCGGTGCCGTATGCGTCAATGGCGAGACCTGCCTGTCCAAAAAGTACGCCGTGCGAGCCGGCGACCGTATTTCGGTCGATCTGCCCGAGCCGCACGATCCCACCGATGTGATTCCCGAGGCCATCCCGCTCGACATTCGCTATGAGGACGACTATCTCATTGTGCTCTCCAAGCAGCGCGGCCTGGTGTGCCATCCTGCACATGGTCATGAGAGCGGTACGCTCGCGAATGCCCTGGTCTATCACTGTGGTATCGACCATCTGGGTACTGTGCAGGGCGAGGACCGCCCCGGCATCGTGCATCGCTTGGATCGCGATACCTCGGGTCTCATGCTTGCGGCCAAGGACGACGACACCCAGCGCGCGCTCCAAAACCTTATCCGTACGCGCACGCTCGACCGCCGCTACATTACGCTTGTTCACGGTCATATCGCCATGAATGAGGGCACCATTAACACCGGCATAGCCCGTTCTACCCGTGACCGTGTCAAGATGGCGGTTTCGGACGATCCTTTCGCACGCCAGGCCATTACGACCTTTAAGGTTCTCGAGCGCTTTGATTCCACGCGTTTTGACGACGGCTATACGCTCGTCGAGTGTCATCTGTTTACGGGCCGCACACATCAGATTCGCGTGCATATGCGCCATATCAACCACGCCTGCGTAGGCGACCCGCTCTACGGCAAGTGCGATGCGCGCGCAGATCAGGGCCTGACCAGGCAGTTCCTTCATTCTTGGCGCGTGGCGTTTGACCATCCCGTGACGGGGGAGCGCATTGAGTGCCGTGACGAGCTGCCGTGGGACCTTGCCGCGGTTCTGGATGACCTGGCCCCGCGATCGCTCGGTCGCACTGCCGCCGGTGACGAAATCGTTCCGCAGCTCGGTCTTCTCGAAGCCTAGCCAGTATTAGGTGGTTTCTTGAACTCGGTCACCCTACGGTAATATATACGTTTGTTTACGTAACGCGTTCCTGGGAGCCTGCATGCTCGCCTTTTTACAAACTAACACGCCCATCGTGATCTTCAACCAGATTGTCGTCACGCTGCTCACGGTCTGCTTTCTGTACCAGGTGGTCTTCTTTGTCATTGGCGCTCTTCGTGGCGAGGTCGCGCCTCCCAAGGCCAAAAAGCTCCACCGTTATGCCTTCTTTATTGCGGCGCATAACGAGGAGGCCGTGATCGCCAACCTCGTTCGCTCCATCAAGGATCAGGACTATCCGTCCGAGCTCATCGAGGTCTTTGTCGTTGCCGACGCCTGCACCGACAACACCGCGCAGCTCGCGCGCGAGGCCGGTGCCATTGTTTACGAGCGCAATGACCTGACTCGTAAGGGCAAGAGCTGGGTCATGGACTTTGGTTTCGATCGCATTCTCAACGAGTATCCCGACACGTTTGAGGGCTACTTTATCTTCGATGCCGATAACGTTATCTCCCGCGATTACGTCTCCAAGATGAATGATGCCTTTGACCAGGGCTTCCATGTGGTCACGAGCTATCGCAACTCCAAGAACTTCGGCAGTTCGTGGATTTCGTCTGCAAACGCCACCTGGTATCTGCGTGAGGCCCGCTTCCTTAACAACGCGCGTAATATCTGCAAGACGTCCTGCGCTGTCTCGGGTTCGGGTTACCTCATCTCCGCCAGTGTTATCGAGGGCATGCACGGTTGGCAGTTCCATACGCTGACCGAGGACATCCAGTTCACCACGTTCTGCGCCATTCACGACATCCGCATCGGTTATGCGCCGGCGGAGTTCTTTGACGAGCAACCCGTGACGTTTAAGGCGTCCTGGAAACAACGCATGCGTTGGACCAAGGGCTTCTACCAGGTCTTTTTTACCTATGGCAAGCATCTTGTCAAATCGACGTTTCGCTATCATCGCTTTGCCGCATATGACATGTTTATGACCATCGCTCCGGGCATGCTGCTGTCCCTGATTTCCATGCTTGCCAACGCGACCTTCCTCATCGTGGGCGGACTTTCGCATGGCTTCTTGGCCACCGAGGTCGAGATGCAGGCTTGTGTCGCCTCGCTCATTATGACCTTCGCGATGATGTACCAGACCTTCTTTATCCTGGCGCTGCTCACGACCATCTTTGAGTACAAGCATATTCACTGCGCGCAAAAGTGGCGTCTGGTAACCAACCTGTTTACCTTCCCGATCTTTATGTTCAGCTATATCCCCATCACGGTGGCAGCGCTGTTCCTGAAGGTTGACTGGGTCCCGACGCAGCACGCCGTCAACGTTACCCTCGACGAGGTCATGCAAGGCGCCAAATAACCACCATCAAAACCACCACAAAGGGGACAGGCCCTTTGTGGTGGTTTTTGCTTTTGTAATGCAGCTCGAGGAGGTGCTCGATGGTCTATATCCCGTTTTGGATTTGCATCTTTGCCGGCGCGGCGATTGATGCCCGTGAGCGGCGGTTTCCGAATGCGCTTGCCGGAGCGTGTGCGGTGGCGGCATTAGCAGGCGTTTGGCTCGACAAAGGCGTTAACACGGCGCTTGACCACGCTGGTCTTGCGGTCATCGTCTACCTTGCCCTTGTGTTGACTGAGTCCCTCTGGCGTCGTCTTCGCCAAACCCCGGGCATCGGCATGGGAGATGTCAAGGCACTCTTCGCGCTTTGCACGCTCGACCCTATGGGCGGTATCGTGGCATTTGCCGTCGCGCTCCTGGTCCTTGCCATCTCCTGCCTCCTCACAAAATCGCGCTCCCTGCCATTGCTCCCGTTTTTGGTACCGATATTTGCCATAATCGAGGTCGTGGGCTGTACTTTGTAACCGATTGCGCATCCTTCTTAAGGAGCATGCCATGGCAACTAATCAAGAAACGGCCGTCATTAAGGCGCGCATGGACCGCATTCCCGCGGCGTTGTCGCCCGAACTCGTCGAGCGCATTTCCGCCGATCGTGCTTCGGGTGCCGTCAACCCGTATCGTTGCAACGACGACCAGGTCATTCGTCGTATTGATCGCGCTGCCGACAAAGGCACGCTTATGCGTCCGGCGTTTATGCGCGATACCGAAAAGATTCTTCATCTTCCGGCGTACACGCGTTATGCAGGCAAAACGCAGGTCTTTAGCTTCCGTAGTAATGATGATCTGTCGCGGCGCGGATTGCACGTGCAGCTTGTCTCGCGCATTGCGCGCGATATCGGTCGCGCCCTGGGGCTCAACTGCGATCTGATCGAGGCGATTGGCCTGGGCCACGACTTGGGACACACGCCCTTTGGCCACGCCGGTGAGCGCTTTCTCAACGATATCTATCACGAGCGCACGGGTCGCTACTTTTTCCATAACGTGCAGTCGGTCCGCGTGCTCGATGCCTTGTACGGCCGCAACGTGTCGCTCCAGACGCTCGATGGCGTGCTGTGCCATAACGGCGAGTACGAGCAACGCGTGTTTGAGCTTTCGGACATGGGTTCCTTTGACCAGTTCGACCGAACCGTCGAGGAATGCATTGCCAAGGGCTATATCGCAATTGAGCACCTGCGTCCCATGACGCTCGAGGGCTGCGTGGTTCGCATCTCGGATATCCTTGCCTATGTTGGACGCGATCGCCAAGATGCCATTGCGGCGGGCCTGCTGGCGCCCGACGCCTTTGACGATGACCTGGGCGGAGCATACAACAGCTGGATACTTACGCATGCCTCCATTGATATCGTTGAGCATAGCTACGGCAAACCGCGTATCGAGATGAGCGAGGACCTGTTTGAGGAGATCCGCCGGGCCAAGCGCGAGAACTACGAGAAGATCTACAGCAAGGGCGGTATCGAGGGTGATTCCGAGGCGGAGCTGCGCGAGGCATTCGAAAAGCTCTACGATCGTTGCCTGCAGGATCTAAATAAAGGCGACGAGTCCTCTTACATCTTTAAGCATCATATTTCGCGCATTGAGCGGCAGCTTTCCTACTACGATCGCACCTATGCCTGGCAGGACGATAAGGATCAAGCGGTGGTGGATTATATCGCGAGCATGACGGACGGCTATTTCTGCGAGCTGACGAGCAAGCTATTCCCGGGCTTGAAGTTTCCACACCGTACCTATATTAACGAACGGTAGTTCGTATATATTCGGTATACTGTTGACGAGCAAAGCTTTTGATTGATGCATGGGATGGCTATGGACGACCTTTTTTCTGCCTCGACGCGCGAGCGTTCCTTTAAAAATGCGCCGCTCGCGGTGCGCATGCGTCCCAATTCGCTCGACGAGTACGTGGGCCAGCATAAGGCCGTGGGCAAGGGTTCGTGGTTGCGTGCGGCAATCGAGCATGATGTGCTATCGAGTGTGATTCTATATGGGCCGGCCGGTACGGGCAAAACGACGCTGGCCCACATTATCGCTAACCATACCAAGAGCGAGTTTGTCGAGGTCAGCGCCGTCACGGGTACCGTGAAGGACCTGCGTCGCGTGATTGACGAGGCCAAGACGCGCTTGAATACGTACGACCGTCGCACCATTCTATTTATCGACGAGATTCACCGCTTCTCCAAGTCGCAGCAGGATGCTCTGCTGCATGCAGTTGAGAACCGTACCGTCATTATGATTGGCGCCACGACGGAGAATCCGTACTTCGAGGTCAACTCGGCGTTGCTCTCGCGCGGTCGCGTGGTAGAGCTTGAGCACCTGAAGGACGAGGATATCGCCACGCTGATTGAGCGTGCACTCGAGGCACCGCAGGGTCTGAACGGCAAGTTCTCGGCCGATGAGGATACGGTTAAGTCCATCTGCACGCTGGCCGCGGGCGATGCTCGTTCGGCGCTCACGACGCTTGAGCTTGCGAGCGAGATTGCCGTCACGCGTCCCGATACCGAGGGAACGCCAACGCCGGCGGCGGGGGAGCGCTATCTCATCACCGTGGATGACGTTAAGATTGCCAACCCTCGTCGTGGTTTTTCGTATGATAAAAACGGCGACATGCACTACGACATTATCAGTGCGTTTATTAAGTCTATGCGCGGCAGCGACCCCGATGCCACCATTTATTGGCTTGCGCGCATGATCGATGCAGGAGAGGATCCCAAGTTTATTGCTCGCCGCATTATGATCCACGCTTCCGAGGACGTCGGCAACGCCGATCCGCAGGCGCTCTTGGTGGCACATGCCGCGTTTAAGTCTGCCGAGGTCATTGGCTATCCCGAATGCCGCATTAACTTGGCTCAGGCTGCACTCTATGTTTGCCTGGCGCCTAAATCTAACGCGTGCGAAGCCTCGATTGATGCGGCGCTGGCCGACATCCATTCAAGTGGGCTTCGCGAGGTGCCCAGCTACCTGCGCGATCGCCATCGCCCGGGCAGCGATGAGTACGGTGTGTACAAGTATCCGCATGATTATCCCGAAGGCTGGGTCGACCAGCGGTATTTGCCCGAAGGGTTGGAGCGCGGCGCGTTCTGGCAGCCTGCGGGCCGCGGTTGGGAAGAGTGGCGCGTAGAGCAAAGCGAGCGCGACCGTAACGGTAACGCTCCCAAGTAGGTCATTGGCACCTCGCACATTCCCTTTGGGTATCTTTCCTCTTGTTTGGGGTACCATGAAAAGCGTCTGTATTTCGATTCCTTCGGGAGGCTTGTATGAGTCCCATTCAAATCGCCCTGCTGCTGCTCGCCGTTGCCGGCGTGTGGGCTGTTATCGAGCTCGCGCTCACACTGCGCAAGACCCGCACTGTCGTTGACTCACTCGATAAGACGGTGAGCGACCTTAACAACACGCTCGCCGAGGCGCAGCCCGTGGTAGCAAAGCTCGATGGCGCTGTCGACGAGCTTACGCCGGCACTTGCCCAGATGGAGCCGCTGCTCAAGTCGAGCAAGACTGCCGTTGACGCCCTGACGTCCAACCTCGTTGAGGTTGAGGCGGTCGTTCGCGACATCTCCGAGGTTACGGGCAGCGTGGCCGAGGCCAGCAATGCCGTATCGAGCGTGACCGACTCTGCGGCTGGTGCCGTGCAGAAGCTCTTCAATAAGGTGAAGGCTCCTGCAGCCGACGCCGATCGCAAGCTCGCCGCTGCCGCCGTCGAGGCCGAGCAGCCTACCGAGCGCGTTCTGATTGGTGAGGCTGAGGACGAGGCCGCCGATGGTGCGGATGCGGCTCATAAGTCCGCAGCCAAGCCTGCTCAGTATTACACCTATACGCCCGCCGAGACCTCCGAGGAGTCCTGCGATGAGTAGCGAAGCAACCTGCCCCATTACGCTGAGCGTTGCCGGTGATCCGCGTCTCGCGCGCTTGGTGCGCATGACTGCCGCCAACGTCGGCGCCCTGTGCTCTATGTCCGTCGATCGCATCGAGGATATTCGTATGGCTGCCGAGGAAGCCTTCATCTTTGGATGCACGGCCGTTGATTCCGACGATATTTCGATCAAATTCGATGTCGACGAATCGCATGTGGGCATGACCTTTACCTTTGGCGACCAGGCGACTGTCGATGAGGATGACCAGGCTGCCGTATATGCCGAGCTCATTTTGGCGAGTGTGTGCGACTCCTACGAAAAGACTACAGCGCCCCTGACGCTTTCCCTCGACCTCAAGGCGGATATCTAATATGACCGAACGTTCCCGGAGCGGCAAGACCGCTTGGGACAAGGAGAAAACCCGCGAGTTGTTTCGTCGTTATAAAGAGACCGGTGATCCGGATGCACGCGAGCAGCTCGTCATGTCCCACATGAACCTGGTAAGGTTTCTTGCCAACAAATTTAAGAACCGCGGCGAGCCGCTCGATGACCTTTTGCAGGTCGGCTATCTGGGCCTGCTCAAGGCTATCGACCGCTTTGACCCTGAGCGCGGGCTCGAGTTCACGACGTTTGCCACGCCCACCATTCTGGGCGAGATTAAGCGCCACTTCCGCGACAAGGGCTGGAGCGTGCGCGTGCCTCGTCGCTTGCAGGAGCTCTCTGCCAAGGTCAACCAGGCTACCGACAAGCTCACCAACGAGCTTCAGCGTTCGCCCAAGGTTGAGGAAATCGCCGATTACCTGGGCGTGACCGTCGACGAGGTGCTCGAAGCCATGGAATCGTCCTCGGCCTACACCTCGGTGCCCATCGAAGCCCCCGGTGCGTCCGATTCCGACGATGCGCCTTCGATTCTCGATCGCTACGCCGACGACGACAACGAGCTTGACTTTACCGACGATCGCCTGGTAATCGAGGAAGCCATCCGCGATTTCTCGCCTCGCGAGCGCGAGGTTATCGAGCTGCGCTTCGTAAAGGGCATGACCCAGATCGAGATTGCCAAGAAGCTGGGCATCTCGCAGGTGCAGGTCTCGCGCCTGCTGCGCCGTACCCTTAAGAAGATTCAAGACAAGATTGACCCCGACGGAGTGATGGTTCGTTCATGAGTGAGCACCCCCAACAAACCGACCGCACGCTGCGCGATACCCGCATTCTGACGTTGCGCATTTGGGGCGTCGTCGGCTGCATTGTCATCGCCGCCGTCATCTTTAACCTTATGGGCATCCTGGCGCCGGTTATCGAGTTTTTGGCAGTCGGATCCATCATCGCCTTTGTGATGTCGCCGATAACCAACTGGCTCGAGCACCATGGCGTGAATCGCGGCATAGGTTCGCTTGTCGCGCTTATTGTGGTCGTTGCTGTGCTCGTCGGTGTCGTTTGCATCTTGTCGCCGATTCTCTTTGGTCAGATCATGGAAGTCCTGAGCCGCCTGCCCGAGCAGCTTCGTGTTGCTGGTGGCGACCTCAACGAGATGATCTCGCATGCCAAGACGCTCAATAACACGCCGCTCAAGGAGTATCTGGACGATAACCTTTCTTCGCTCGTTACGGTGGCGTCCAAGTATGTCTCACAGATTGCCGCCGAGCTCGGTCGCGGTGTATTCCCGCTCATTACCAACACGGCCTCGCAGCTGTTCGTGATCTTCCTTGGTCTGGTGCTTGCCTACTGGCTTGCCTGCGACTATCCCCGTATGCATCACGAGGTCTGCACCATCATCGGTCAGGAAAAGGAGACCTCGTACCGCTTTATGGTCGCGATTCTTTCGCGCTCGGTCGGCGGCTATATGCGCGGTATGGTCGTAACGTCGATCTGCGGTGGCATCCTTGCCTTTATCGGCTTTACGCTCATTGGCCATCCATACGCAGCACTCATGGCTATCTTCACCGGCATCATGCATTTGGTCCCGGTTGTCGGTCCCTGGGTGAGCGCGGCGATCGCCACGGTGCTCGGCTTTATGTTCAGCCCCATGTTGGCGTTGTGGACGCTTGTCGTGACCATGGTGGCGCAAAATGTCACCGACAACGTCATTTCGCCTAAGGTTATGCAGAGTTCGGTGCAGGTACATCCCGTTATGAGCCTGACGGCCCTCGTTATCGGTTCGGCGATTATGGGTCCCATCGGCATGGTCATCGCCATTCCGCTGTGCGCGGCCCTTAAGGGCATTTTCGTCTACTACTTTGAGAATGAGACCGGTCGCCAGCTCGTGGCATATGATGGCGCTGTGTTTAAAGGCACGCCGTATCGTGATGCCGAGGGCAACCCGGTCGCTGCCTACGACGCGCTTGGAGACGATACGTTCATCTATGAGTCCGAGCTCATCGGCAACGAGACTGCGCCCGAGGCCCAGGCAATGCCCAAGCCCGAGCTCGAGAATCCCTGGATTAAGCTCTCGGGTCTTCAGCCCGACGCGACAGGCTTTTTCAAGAACCCCTTCGCCAAGGATGACGATTCCAATACGGACGACGACACCAAAACCGGTATCGACGGCTCCATGGACGATTCGGATTCCAAATAGGCCCTGTTAGCGTTTCTTGATGTTGTAGAAGACAAGAAACACGAGCAAAGCGATTGATAAGGGGCCGGCTACATAGAAATAGAGAATGTCAATTGCGCGTAGAGGGCAATAAGCCTTATCGCCGGACGTTACTGCATATAATACGTAGCCAAATGCTGGTTGGTTTGAATGCCAGTGGGAGAAGGCCAAGAGCGCTAAAAGTGCTACTACCAGAAGTGCATTCAGGACAAATCGTTTGCTTTTCATCGATCGCTCCTTCCGGATGGTTCTTATATAGCATTTTACCAAACCCATTTTTTTCAAAGGATTGCTTAGTCCTAAATAACATGCACTTTCGCTGAAGGGTCGCTGTTTGGTGGCCCTCTTTTTTGCACAGGCGCCGTGGGATGGTAATATCGTTACGTTTGAACTGTTTCGATGTGAAACCGAGGAGATTCCCTCTATGAGTGCTGACTACCCGTCAATGACTACGGCCGAGATTCGCTCTAAGTTCCTCAACTTCTTTGAGGAGCGCGGTCTTAAGCTCTATCCTTCTTCGTCCCTCGTCCCCGATGATCCTTCGCTGCTGCTTGCCAACGCCGGCATGAACCAGTTTAAGGAGTATTACCAGGGCAAGAAGACCATGAAGGAGATCGGCGCGATCTCTTGCCAGAAGTGCGTCCGCACCAACGATATCGACTGCATCGGCGAGGATGGCCGCCACCTGTCCTTCTTTGAGATGCTCGGCGACTTCTCCTTTGGCGGCGTCTCCAAGCAGCAGGCCTGCGCTTGGGCCTTTGAGCTCATCACCAAGGAGTTCAAGCTGCCGCTCGACCGCCTGTACTTCACCGTCTTTACCGAGGACGACGAGACCCACGATGTGTGGCGCTCTCTGGGCGTTGCCGAGGATCACATCTCGCGTCTGGGCGAGGACGACAACTTCTGGGCCGCTGGCCCCACCGGCCCCTGCGGTCCGTGCTCCGAGATCTACTTTGACATGGGCGAGGAGGTCGGTTGCGGCAGCCCCGACTGCAAGCCCGGCTGCGACTGCGATCGCTTCCTTGAGTTCTGGAACCTCGTGTTTACCCAGTACGACCGTCAGGAGGACGGCTCCATGCCGGAGCTGCCGCACCGCAACCTCGATACGGGCATGGGTCTGGAGCGCATGGCCGCTATCATGCAGCACAAGACCGCTAACTACGACGGCGATCTTATGCAGCACCTCATCAAGCTGGGTGAGGAGATTAGCGGCAAGACCTATGACGCCGACGATTACTCCGGCGCCAGCCGCTCCCTGCGCATCATCGCCGACCACTCCCGTGCCGTCGACTTTATGATCTCGGACGGCATCCTTCCCGGTAACGAGGGCCGCGAGTACGTCCTTCGCCGCCTGCTCCGCCGCGCCGTGTTCCACGGTCGCCTGCTGGGCATCGAGGGTGCCTTCCTGACCAAGTTTATCGACGAGGTCAACGCTCAGATGGGCGAGGCCTATCCCGAGCTGCTCAAGAACGTCGCACTCGTCAAGGGCATCGTCGCCTCCGAGGAAGAGCGCTTCTCCACGACGCTCGACAACGGCCGCGTTTACCTGGACGAGGCCCTGGCCGCGCTCGCCGATGGCGCTGTCCTTCCGGGCGACGTTGCCTTTAAGCTGCACGACACCTTTGGTTTCCCCATTGACCTGACTGTCGAGATCGCCGGCGCCGCCGGTCACGACGTCGACATGGACGGCTTTACCGCTTGCATGGAGGACCAGAAGGCCCGCGCCCGCGCCAACGCCAAGGGCGATGCCTGGGGTAGCTTTAACGACGTGTGGGTCGAGCTTTCCGACAAGGTTGCCGCGACCGAGTTCGACGGCTATGACAACGACGTCATCGAGGGCGCCAAGGTTGTCGCCATCGTTCGCAACGGCGAGTCCGTCGAGTCCGCTGCCGCCAGCGAGGACGTTGAGGTCGTGCTCGACCGCACCCCGTTCTACGCCGAGATGGGTGGCCAGCAGGGCGACGCCGGTGAGCTTTCCGCCGAGGGCGTTGTTCTGACCGTTGCCGACACCAAGAACCACAACGGCCTGTATGCCCATGTCGCGCACGTTGCCGAGGGCACGCTGACCGTCGGTGCTACCGTGACCGCCGCGCTCGACGCCGAGCGCCGTGGTTTCTTGCGCCGCAACCACACCGCCACCCACTTGCTCGACGCTGCGCTTAAGCAGGTCCTGGGCGAGCATGTCTCCCAGGCCGGCTCGCTGGTGACGCCCGAGCACCTGCGCTTTGACTTCACGCACTTCGAGGCTCTGTCCTCCGAGCAGCTCAAGGCTGTCGAGGACCTGGTCAACCAGCAGATCTTCGCTTCCAAGCCGGTCGTGACCCGCGTCATGGGCATCGACGAGGCTAAGGCCGCCGGCGCCGTCGCCCTGTTTGGCGAGAAGTACGGCGACGTCGTCCGCGTCGTCTCCGTAGGCGCCGAGGATCAGCCGTTCTCCCGCGAGCTCTGCGGTGGTACGCATGCCGCCAACACCGCCGAGATCGGTCTGTTCAAGATCATCTCCGAGTCCTCCACGGGCTCGAATGTCCGCCGTATCGAGGCCGTGACCTCCAAGGGCGCTCTCGATTACATGGCCGACCGCCTGGCGCTCGTTGACGCCGCCGCTGCTGCGCTCAAGTGCCGTGTCGACGAGGTTCCCGCCCGCGTGGAGAACCTGCAGACCGAGCTGCGTGAGACCGCCGGTAAGCTCAAGAAGGCTCTGACCGGTGGCTCCTCCGATGCGATCTCCAGCGCCATCGAGGGTGCCGTCGAGCTCGACGGCTATAAGCTCGTCGTCGCTGAGCTCCAGGGTCTCGAGGCCGCAGACCTGCGTAACGTTTGGGATACCGTGCACCAGAAGGTCGCCGGCCCCGTCGCCTGCGTTGTTGCCAGCGTGACCGAGAAGGGCACCCCGGCTCTGCTCGCTGCCGGCTCCGATGACGCCGTGAAGGCCGGTTTCCACGCCGGTAACGTGATCAAGCAGATTGCGGGCATGGTCGACGGTCGCGGTGGCGGTCGTCCCAACATGGCCCAGGCCGGTGGCAAGAATGCCGCCGGTATCGCCGATGCCCTCGCGGCCGCCAAGACCGCGCTCGGCGCCTAAGAACCTAAGTAGTCGCTGTGGTCGCGCTCGCACTGGACATAGGGGAGACCAGGATTGGCATTGCCGTCTCGAGCCGTGATGGCAAGATGGCGATGCCTGTCAAGGTGCTTCCGGCTGCCGAGGTCACTGGCATGGCAAAGACGTTTCGTTACCTGGTCGAGGACTATGAGCCCGATATCTTGGTAAGCGGACGTCCCTTGACCATGGCCGGTGAGCCCGGCCCCCAAGCCGAGCGCGTCTCCGCCGTGGCCCAAAAGATTGCCGACGAGCTCGAACTTCCGCTGGAGTTTGAGGATGAGCGTCTGTCCTCGCAGGAGGCCAAGCGAATCCTGCGAGAGCAGGGGCTCAACGAAAAGCAGATGAGGGGCAAGATTGACATGATCGCCGCCAGCCTGTTCTTGCAGACATGGCTCGATCGTAAAAACGAGGAGGTTCAGCATGCCTAGCGCTTCCGATCCGCGCCAGCAGAATCGTACACGGCAGCCCGTGCCGCGCCCTGCTCAGCCTGGCCAGCGCTCGGCGCAGCCGACGCAGCGTTCGACTCGGCCTACTCAGCGTGCTGCTCAACAGCCTGCCGCTCGTCCCGCGCAGCCCGCTGGCGGCGCTCGTTTTAAGCAGCAGGCTCCTGCCCAGCGCGCGCAGGGGCAGGCCCCGCAATCACGCTCCCACGCACATCATGCTCATGGCTCGCACGGCGTTGCTCCGGCCACGCGCTCGAGCTATAACACGCACGCCCGCCGTGGTGCCCAAAAGAATAGCTCCCCGGTGCCTATGATTATCGGTGGCGTCGTCGCCGTGCTTGCGCTTGTCGCGATCGTTTTCTTTGTCGTGCCGGCCGTCAAGGGCTTCTTTGGCGGTGAGGATG
Source organism: Collinsella sp. (assembly GCA_048375035.1). Classification (GTDB taxonomy): domain Bacteria; phylum Actinomycetota; class Coriobacteriia; order Coriobacteriales; family Coriobacteriaceae; genus Collinsella. The sequence continues at coordinate 75,243 of DBGEDL010000086.1, read as the reverse complement.
CGAAAGTCGCTGCTGGCCAGCAAGTTACTATCACGATTCCCGATGGTGCCTCGGGTGACACCATCGCTTCGATTCTCTCCGAGAACCATATCGTCGATAATCCCAAGGATTATTATGCGGCGGTCAAAAAGCTCAACGCCGATATGTCGCTTAAGCCGGGTAAGTATTCGTTTACCACGCTTATGGACGCCACGAAGGTCGTCCAGCAGCTTATGGAAGGTCCCAACGCCGGCTCCGATGCGCTCACGATTCCTGAGGGCCTGACGGTCGATCAGGTCGCCGACCGCGTGGCCAAGGCGTACGACAGCATTTCTAAGGAAGACTTCCTTAACCAGGCTAAGGCGAGCAATTATGTGAATGATTACGCCTTCCTTAAGGACGCCGCGAACGATTCACTCGAGGGCTTTCTATTCCCTAAGACCTATACGTTGGGTAAGGACCCGTCTGCCGATGATGTGATTCGCGCCATGCTTGACCAGTTCAACACCGAGTATAAGTCGCTTGACTTTGCGAGCTGCGAAGCCAAGATCAAGGAGCGCTATGGTGTGGAGATGTCCGACTACGACATCGTCAACTTGGCCTCTATCGTTGAGCGCGAGGGCCTCAACGCCGATCAACGTGCGCACGTGGCCTCGGTCTTCTACAACCGCCTTGCCGGCAAGCTCGACGGTCTGCGCTATCTCAACAGCGATGCGACCATGATGTATGTCACCGGTGGCGAGGTTACCGCCGACGACCTGCAGAGCGATAGCCCGTATAACACCTATAAGCATGAGGGCCTGCCGCCCACGCCCATCTGCTCTCCGTCGCTCGAGGCACTCAAGGCCACGCTTGAGCCGACCGACTCCGATGACCTGTATTTCTACATTACGCAGGACGAGGAGTCCTTCTCGCAAACCTACGAAGAGCATCAACAGTCTTGGAATTAGCATGAGGATTTTTAGCCCCAAACGATACGTTGCCTCGGTCGATCGCATCGACCTTGATGCCCTGTGGGCCGACGGCAAACGCGCCATTCTGCTCGATCGCGATAACACCCTGGTGCCGCGCGACACCGAGCAGGTTCCCGCCGCGGTTTCCGCTTGGCTCGATGCCGCCCGCGCCAAAGGCTTTAAGCTGTGCATGGTGTCCAACAACTGGCATCGCGACCAGGTCATGAGCTCTGCACGCGAGCTGGGACTCGAGGCCATCAGCCACGCCATGAAGCCGGCGCCGTTTGCCCTCAAGGCGGGTCTTAAGCGCCTCGGCGCCACGGCCGACGAGGCGGTGCTGATCGGTGATCAGCTCTACACGGACGTGTGGAGCGGCAATTTTGCCGGCGTCGATACTATCCTGGTTAAGCCGCAGGCAACCCAGGACCTGTGGTACACGCAGATCTTCCGTATCTTTGAGCGCCGGGCCCTGCGCGACCTTCCCTGCGAGGAATAGGTTTCGCCATGTCTCAGCACATCAAACACGGCTGCGACCATATCTTCTTTATCGGCTTTTTGGGCGCGGGCAAATCGACGCTTGCGCGCAACGTCGGCACTATGTTCAAGCGGCGTTTTATCGATACCGACCGCCTAGTCGTGCGCCGTTGCGGCAAGTCGGTAACCGAGATTTTTGAGACCGAGGGCGAGGATCGTTTTCGCGAGCTCGAGACCTCGGCGCTCCGTTCGCTCCAAAGCGAGCGCAGCCTGTTGGTTTCGTGCGGGGGCGGTATCGTCGAGACGCCGGTGAATATTGAGCTGATGCACGAAATGGGTACGTGCGTGTACCTCGAGGGCGACTTCGAGGATTCGATTCGCCAGATTCGTCGGTCCGACACGCGCCCCGATTTCCGTTCGCCCGAGCATGCCGCGCGCCTGTTTGAGCATCGTCGTCCGCTGTATCGCCAGGCCGCCGATATTACCCTTGATATTCGCAACAAGTCCTTCGAGGACGTTTCCTACCTTTGTGCCGAGATGCTTTTGGAGCGTGGACTGCTATGATTCGCCGTCAACTGATCAATTTCCAAAACCGCAGTGTCGATGTCCGCGTCGGATTGGGCGCGTTCGATGAGCTGCCGCGCATGTTTGCCTCGGCCGTGGGCAAGCCTAAGCGCGCGATGGTGGTTTGGAACGACGCCACATCCGAGCGTTTTGGTGAGGTCGTCGAGCATGCGCTGGTCGACGCCGGTTTTGCCGTGTCGCTGCTCGTCCTCGAGGTTTCGCCTGCTGGTGCCACGCTGGCCGACGCCGATGCTATCTTTGGCGCCCTGTCTGCCAACCGCATCACCTGCGACGATCTGGTTGTCGCTGTTGGCGATGCCGCAACCTGTTCGGTTGTTGGCTGGTGCGCCAACCAGTGGTGTGGCCGAACCGAGTGCGCGCTGCTGCCGACGACCTTCGACGCCATGCTCACGGTCGCGACGACCATGAAGCCGCTCGTCGCCTCGTTGGCCAATGCGCTTCCCGCTATCGCGTTCCGTCCCGAACCGGGCTTGGTTGTGTGTGATCTCGACCTTGTTCGCGAGGCGGAACCCGAGGACCTCAAGTTCGGCTATGCGGTACTTGTTGGCACCATGCTTTCGAGCAGCAAGTCCCGCTGGAATCAGTTTACTGAGACCGTCCCCGAGATTCTCGCGGGCGAGGAGGTCGCACTCGTCAATGCCGTTCAATGGTCTCAGACTGCCCGCAAGGACGTGCTGACGGCCACGAACCCGAGCGCCCGCCATGCGCTCGATTTTGGTAAGACGGGGGAGCGTACCTTGCGCGCTTGCTTGGGCGATGCCGCTTCGCAGGTCCCTGCCTACCAGTTGTTGTCCGAGGGCATGCGCTTTGAGGCGCGCCTAGCACATGATGCCTGCGACTTCGATATCGATTACGTCTTTGAGGTCGATGACTGCCTGGAGGACTTTGGTATCGAGGAACTTGCCTTCGATCTGGAGCCTGCCGCATATATCGAGGAGTTCCGCAAGCAGCAGTTCGCTCGCTCGAACCGCAGCATGTTGCCGCTGCCCGCGGCACTTGGCGCCATTCGTCTAACGAGCGTTGAGGACGAGGTTCTTGAGCGCCATGTTCACGCCTACTTGGCTTCTCGCAAAGAACTTCTCTAAGATTTATTGACATCCATCGTCTTTCGTATCATGTTGAGGGGCGGGTTTTCAATCGGTTGCGGATCGCATGCGATTCCGTCGTTCGGTTGAGACCCGTCCCGTCTTTATAGAGACAATAAGAAAGGAATCTGCATGTCTGAGTTTGCTGCCGGTCCTGCCGGTCGTATCGAACGTGTCCGTGCTCTGATGGTCGAGCGCGGCTACGACGCTATCGTGGTACGCGACGAGGCCAATCTTCGTTGGCTCACGGGCGTGAAGGGCGTCTTCGACTACACCTTCGAGTTCCCGCACGCGGCGTTTATTACGGCTGACCAGTGCCTGTTCCATACCGACTCGCGCTACCTCAACAGCTTTGAGGAGAACACGCCCGCCGGCAGCCCCTGGGTCTACGACATGGACGAGGGCACCATCCCCGGTTGGGTCGCCGGCAAGATTGCAGCCAACAAGTGCCGCGTCTGCGCTGTCGAGGACGATATGCAGATCAACTTCTACCAGGGCATTCAGCGTGGTCTGGAGGATCGTTCCGTCGCCTGCATGCTGCCGCTGATGCACGACGACATCCGCAAGATGCGCGCCATCAAGGACGCCGAGGAGATCGAGCTCATGCGCCATGCGCAGTCGATCACTGACGCCGCCTTCCAGCACATGCTCGGCTTTATTAAGCCCGGTATGACCGAGAAGCAGGTTCGCAACGAGCTCGAGAACTTTATGTTCGCCAACGGCGCTGACAGCCTTGCCTTCGGCTCCATCGTAGCGAGCGGTCCCAACACCGCCAACCCGCATGCCGTGCCGAGCGACCGCGTGATCGAGAAGGGCGATTTCGTTCTTATGGATTACGGCGCGGGCTACTGTGATTACCGCTCCGACATGACACGCACCGTCGTGATGGGCGAGCCCACGCAGGAGCAGGTCGACCTGTACGCACTCGTGCGCCGCACGCACGAGGAATGCGTCGCCGCTATCCATCCGGGCGTCGAGGGTAACGATATCTTCAAGCTCTCCAAGAAGATCATCGGCGATGCCGGCTATGGCGATTACTACAACCATGGTCTGGGCCACGGCGTGGGCATCGACATCCACGAGCTGCCCAACTTCAACCGCAGCAAGAACACCATCGAGATCGGCTCGGTTGTCACCATGGAGCCCGGCGTCTACCTGCCCGGTGTGGGCGGCGTGCGCCTGGAGGACTACGGCGTGGTCACCGAGAACGGCTACGAGCCCTTCACCAAGACCCCGCACGACCTGCACGTTATCGACTGCTAGTCTACTTCGGTAGATAGTTTGGGGCGGGGCGTCCGGATCGATTCGGACGCCCCGCGTTCTCTTTTTATGCGCTCGCCGCAGGCGCCGTCTGCAAGTGTATAATTTCTGTCGTATGTAATTTGGACGCTTGTGCGTTCTGCCCATAACAAGAAAGGTCGCTATGCCTACCATTTCTACCGCCGACTTCAAGAACGGCCTCGGTCTCCGCATCAAGGACAAGGTCTACACCATCGTCGAGTTCCAGCATGTCAAGCCGGGCAAGGGCGGCGCGTTTGTGCGCTACAAGACCCGCGACATCAAGAGCGGCCGCGTCGTCGAGAACACCTGCAACGCCGGCACCAAGTTCGAGAGCGTCATGCTCACCACCCGTGAGTTCCAGTACCTCTACAACGATGGCACCGACTATATCTTCATGGACAACGAGTCCTATGAGCAGGTTCCCGTTCCCGAGGACATGGTGGGCGAGAACTCCAAGTGGCTGCGCGAGAACGACATCTGCCAGCTGCTCTTCGCCGACGATGAGCTCATGGGCGTGACCCCGCCGATGTTCATCGAGACCACCATCGTCCAGACCGACCCGGGCTTTAAGGGCGACACCGTCCAGGGTTCCACCAAGCCGGCCACGATCGACACCGGCGCTGTCATCCAGGTCCCCATGTACCTCAACGAGGGTGAGGTCATCAAGGTTGACACCCGCGACGGCAAGTTCGTCTCCCGCGTCTAGCAACCAACTCTTCTAGGAGGACTCATGCCCCAGGAAATCAAGATTGACGGTATCGGCATTTCGCCCGATGTTCTGACCGCCATCGTCTCGCGCGCCGTGTCCGATGTCGAGGGCATCGCCTCCGTTGGCGTCAAGGACCTTGCCACCAACCTTGTCTCCATGATGCTCTCGTCCAAGGCCCCCGCTTCCGAGCCGGCGGTCGAGGCCGAGGTCATCGGCGACAAGCTCGCACTCACCGTGCGTGTCGTGGTGTTCTTTGGCTATCCGTTCAAGAAACTCGCCGAGGCTGTTCGCGCCGCTGTGGTCGCCGCCATCGATGCCCAAGTGGGCGTTGAGGTCGAGCGCGTCGACGTTTGCATCGACGGCCTCGTTTTCCCCAAGGAGTAACCTTTGAGCCTTAAGGTTTATCGCGGGCGCACGCTTGCCCGCAGTCAGGCGCTGCAGCTGCTGTTCCAGGCCGAGGCCACGGACAGCCCGCTCGAGCGCGTCCTCGAGGGCGATTTCCTGATCTCGAAGGGTCCCCTCGACCCCTATGCGCTGGAGCTTTGCCGCGGTGCCTACGAGCATATCGATCGTATCGACTGCGCTCTGCGCGCCGTCGCCAAGAACTGGGATCTTATGCGCATGCCCGGCGCCGACCGCAACTTGCTGCGTATCGCCGTCTATGAGATGCGCTTCCTCACCGACGAGGACGTCTCGGACGCCATCGTAATCAACGAGGCCGTCGAGCTTGCCAAGGCCTATGGCACCGACCAGTCCGCTTCGTTCGTCAACGGCGTGCTGGGCAAGATCGCTCGCAGCGAGGAGCTGCCAGGCGAGGACCTGTACCAAGAGCTGCTGGCCGAAGATCGCGCTCGCGAGGAGACACAGGCTGCCGAGGCTGCCGCCAAGGTTGCGGTTGCCCAGGCTGAGGCTGGCGTGCTGGCCGAGGATGCGGACGCCGCCGAGGCTGTTGTCGACTCCGTCGAGGAGTAGCTATGCCAGAGGGTTCCGTCCGCAACTTCGACGAGATCTCGGACCGCTTGGACCAGATCATCGCTACCGTTCGTTCCAAGGATACCTCCTTGGAGCGTTCGCTCGATTTGTTTGACGAGGCGATTGAGCTGGGCTCCCGCGCGGTCGATATGGTCGACAAGTTTGAGCTGACGCCGCGTGAGGCCGACAAGCTCGAGCAGGAATATGATGAGGATGCGGCAAACGAATCCCAGGATAGCTAGGCCGCATCTCCGGATACGAATGGTTGATGGCATTCATGAAACGCGTGCGTCTTGATGACGAACTGATTTCACAGGGCATCTGCGCCGATCGCGCGGATGCCCTTCGCACTCTTATGGCCGGCTTGGTCTCGAGTGGCGGTGAGCGCTTGACTTCGCCGGGCCTTAAGGTGACCCCGGGCCTGCCGCTGCACGTGAAGGGGCGCATTCCCTATGTTGGCCGCGGCGGTCTTAAGCTCGAAGGCGCACTTGATGCGTTTGGCATCAATCCGACGGGCCTTGCCTGTCTGGATGTGGGCTGCTCTACCGGCGGCTTTACCGATTGCCTGCTCAAGCGCGGAGCTGCGACCGTTGTCTCGGTGGACGTGGGTCGCGCCCAGTTCGATTGGTCGCTGCGCCAAGACGATCGTGTGACGCTCCACGAGCGCACGAATGTGACGCAGTTGCCCGAGCTCGGCTACGGCGGTGCTATCGATCTGGCCGTGTGCGATGTATCGTTTACGAGTATCGCGAATATCATCGACGCCGTGCTGGCGTGCCTGAAGCCTTCGGGTTCGTTTTGCACGCTCGTAAAGCCGCAGTTTGAGGCTCCGGCGGCGCTGGTGGGTGAGGGCGGCATTGTGACCGATCCCGCCGTGCGCCACGATACACTCGTGGCGGCGGTTGAACTCTTTGCTGCCAAGGGCCTGTTCCCGGTCGATGTCTGCGTGTCGCCCATTCATGGTGCCAAGGGAAACGTTGAGTTTTTCCTGTACGGCACGAGGTTTGCCCCCGGCGAGCGCGCCGACGATGAGCTGCAATCCCAGGTATCGGTTTTGAGCGAGAAAGCTGCAACGCTATGAAGGTCTTTCTGGTTCCCAATTACTACAAGCAAGAGGCGGTCGAGAGCGGCCTGATGCTCGAGCTTTGGCTGACGCGCCAGGGCTATGAAGTCGCATGGGCTGCCGACCAGCGATCGAAGATTCAAAGCACGCCTGATATTGACGGCTCCGATCTGGTCATTACGCTCGGCGGCGACGGTACGTTGCTGCACGCTGCCCGCATCCTCAACCATCGCGAGATTCCTATCCTCGGTCTTTCCTATGGTCACCTGGGCTTTTTAACTGCTGCGAGCCCCGAGGAGCGCGACATTCTGCAGGTCGTGAGTGACGCCCTGTCCGGCGAGCTGCACGTGAGCCGTCGCGCCACCATCGCCGCGGATATCGTGTCCGTGCGCGAAGACGGTACGAAGGATGTCGTGCGCACCTTCGCCCTCAACGACATGGCGCTTACGCGCGGCCCCCTGTCCGATATGGTCGAGTTTGACATCACGGTGTCCGGTCACCATATCGACCGCCTACGCGGTGACGGTGTCGTCGTTTCGACGGCGACTGGTTCTACGGGTTATGCGCTCAGCGCCGGTGGCCCCATCGTGAGCCCTGACTATACGGGCATGGTCTGCGTACCCATTGCGCCGCACACCATTCAGGCTCGTGCCTTTTTGACTTCGCCGAGTGATGTCGTCGAGATCTTTATGTCTGATGACCGTCCGAGTGTTCCGGCGATCGCTATCGATGGACAGTTTATTACCTGCGATGGTACCGTTGAGAGCGTGGCCGTGCGCCGCGGGCCCGGAGATGTGTTGCTGCTGGATTACGGCCCCGAGAGCTTCTATAACTCGGTGAGCCGCGTATTCTACGGAGTCCGTCATGATCGATGAGCTGCAGGTTTATAACATTGCACTCATTCGCGAGGCGACGCTGGTGCCGAGTGCCGGCCTGACTGTCCTGACTGGCGAGACTGGCGCCGGCAAGACCGCGCTGCTCTCGGCCCTCAAGCTTATTTTGGGCGAGCGTGCGGATTCGTCGACGGTGCGCGAGGGCGAGGCACTGGCGAGCGTCGAGGCGCGACTCTTCGACGGGCCGCACGACACGGAGGGGTTCACCGTACAGCGCAGCCTTTCTGCCGAGGGCCGCAGCCGCGTAAAAATTGACGGCCGCATTGCCAGCGTGCGTGAGCTTTCGGAGCGCGTCGGCGTGATGATGGATCTATGTGGCCAGCATGAACATCAGCGCCTGCTCGACCCGGCGCACCATGTTGCCATGGTCGATGCTTGGGCTGGGCGCGCGGCGCTTGAGGCGCTCGAGAAGTATCGCACCTGCTTTAAGGCTTCGCGTGCCGTCGCCAAGGAGCTTCGCCGTGTGGAGGAAGCCTCGCGCGCGCAGGGGAGCCGCGTCGAGGAGGCGCGCTTTGCCCTCGAGCGCATCGGCGAGGTCGACCCCAAGCCGGGCGAGTATGAGGAACTCGAGGAACTGCTGCCGCGCTCCGAACATGCCGAGGTACTGGTTGCCACGGCTAACGATGCCCATGCGTCGCTTGCTGCCGAAGGGGGAGCGCTCGATGCCGTGAACAGTGCCGTGGCAGAGCTTTCCCGTATGGCTGCCGTCGATCGCAAACTGGGCGACATTGCCGATGCGCTTTCGGATGCCTGCATCTCCCTTGAGGATTGCGCGAACGAGCTTCGTGCCTATCGCGATGGCGTCGCCTTCGACCCGCGCGAGCTCGCTCGCATGCGTGAGCGGTATTCCGACCTCAAGGGTCTGTTGCGTCAGTGGGGTCCAACTATGGACGATGTTTTTGCCATGCGCAATCGCTCGCAAGAACTGCTGTCTCTGGTCGATGATGGCGATGAGCAGATCAAAAAGGCGCGTGAGGCGCTCGGGAGTGCCGAGCGCGAGTTGTTTGCCGCTGCCAAGGCACTTAAGCGCGCTCGCAATACGGCGGCCCCGCGCTTCTGCCACGAGGTTGGCCGCCAGATGGCTCGCCTGGAGATGGGCGGCGCCGAGCTCGTCTGGGAGTCGCGCGATCTTCCCCGTGCTGAGTGGACGCCCGTTGGTCCTTCGAGCTACGAGCTGCTATACCGCAGCGGTGCCGGCTTGACGCCACGCCCCCTGCGCCGCATTGCGTCGGGCGGCGAGCTCAGCCGCGTCATGCTGGCAAGCAAGGTTGTCCTCGGTAACGCGGATGGTGTCGATACGCTGGTGTTTGACGAGGTCGATGCCGGTGTCGGTGGCTCAACGGCGCGTGCACTCGCGGGCGTGCTGGCAGATCTCGCCGCTACGCATCAGGTGATTGTCGTAACCCACTTGGCGCAGGTCGCCGTCATGGCTGACAAGCATTATGTTGTCAGCAAGGAACCGGGCGATGTTCCCCAGACGCATTTGGACGAGGTAACCGGCGAAGCGCGTACCGCCGAGATCGCCCGCATGTTGAGCGGCGATCAGTCCGAGGCAAGCTTGGCCCACGCAAAGCAGATGCTCGAAGAAGCTCGAGGTTAGGTCGTATCAGCGGTGTTGGTGGGACAAAATAGGCTGATATTTTTGTCCCACTACGCGTTTTACTCAACGACCTTGTCCGGCTGGATGAGCTCCTCGTAGTAGCTGATATGTTCGCGAGCGTCTTCAATCTCGGGCAGCAGGAAGTTGTAGATGACTTCGATGATCATCGTGGCGCTGATCTTGGAGAACGCAAAGTCGCCCGTCGTCAGTAGCGCTTCGTGGTTGACGGTATTAAAAGTGTAGTCTGCCAGGCGCGCGAGTGGGGATTTGCTGTCGCTGCTGATGACGACTACGGTTGCGCCGCAGTCGCGAGCCGCTTTTGCCATGCGATTCAGTCGGCGCGATTTGCCAGAGTTTGAGATTAGCACGATAACGTCACCCGGGCGCAACGTGAGCGCAAAGCCGATTGATGTCTCGCTAATGGTGCTCGCCATGCAGCGCAGGCCCAGCTGCGAAAACTTAAACGTCGCATCGAGCGCGACCGCGTTCGTATTGCCCACAGCCGCAAACTCAATAACCCCTGCATGCTTAAGGGCATGCACAACAGCCGCCAGCGTATCGTGGTCGATTCCGTCGATGGTCGCATTAAGCTCGCTCACCTTGGCAGCCAGGATATTCTTGAGGCTCTGCTCCATATTGTCGAGCGAGACCTCGTCGGTCAGGCCCTCGTTGCGCTGGCTTTCCAAATCCCTCGCCAACGAAAACTGAAAGCTGCGGAAGCTGCCAAACCCAAGCTTGCGGCAGAAGCGCGAAACGGTCGCCTCGGACGTGGCGGCGGCGCGCGAGAGCTGAGCGGCCGTGAGGCGTGGCGCCTCGGACTGGTGCTCCAATATATAGTCGACAATGCGCTGCTCGGACTCGCTGTATCCCTGATGGGTGCTAATGAGGGAAAGTGCGCTCTTGCTACTATCGGTCATGGATGGCTCCTGGTTGGCATGAAAATCTAATTTGATTCGCAATGCCATAGTATACGGGCATTTTCAATTACAAGATACACCTTGCCGTTTCAAGTGTTGATGGTAAACTTTCACTTACCGTTTACGGTTATGAAAGAACCTTTCACCGGAGAATTGCGCCTTGTCTCTTCTCACGCAGACGGTAGGTTGGTATCTTTCAGTTGTGGAAAAGCGCGCTACGAGGCGCGTGTAGGGGAGCGCCCGCGGGCGCTGTACTCAAGAAGGAGGGACACATGGCTAAGTTTGACATCATCGCCGCCACCGGTTGCCCGACCGGTATCGCGCACACCTTCATGGCGAAGGAGGCGCTGGAGAAGGCAGCTGCCGAGCGCGGTCTGACCATTAAGGTCGAGACCCATGGCCAGGTCGGTGTCGAGAACGAGCTCACGAAGGGTGAGATCGCCGGTGCCAAGGCCGTCGTCGTCGCAGCCGATAAGGATGTCCAGGCGGAGCGTTTCGCCGGTAAGCCCATGGTTTCCGTTGGTGTTTCCAAGGCCCTGTCCGTCGAGGCCGCCGGCAAGCTGATTGACCGCGCGCTCCGCGCCAAGGGCGACGACTCGGTTGCCGCCGCTGCCGATGTCGAGGACGAGGTCGAGGAGAAGGAGTCCGTCGGCCACATTATCTACAAGCACCTCATGAACGGCGTCAGCCACATGCTGGTCTTCGTCGTCGCCGGTGGTGTTCTGACCGCTCTTTCGTTCCTGTGGGGCATCACGTCCTTTGATTCGACGGCGTCTGACTACAACACCTTCGCCGCTATGCTCAAGATCATCGGCGGCATTGCCATGAACCTCATGGTTCCCGTGCTTTCCGCCTACATCGCCGAGTCCATCGGCAAGCGCCCAGCGCTCGTCCCCGGCTTCGTCGCCGGTATGATCGCCATCCAAGGCCTGCCCGTTAACGCCGAGACCGGTATGATCGACGCTGGCGGCGCTGGCGTGGGCTTCGGCTTCCTGGGCGGCATCGTCGGCGGCTTCCTCGCTGGTTATGTCATCCTGCTGCTCGAGAAGGTCTTTGCCGGTCTGCCCAAGAACCTGGACGGCCTCAAGGCCATCTTCCTGTACCCGCTGTTCTCGACTGCCATCGTCGGCCTCGTGATGCTCGGCATCTCCGGCCCCATGGCTGCCATCAACACCGCCATGATGGACTTCCTTAAGGGCCTGTCCGCCTCTGGCGCCGTTGTCCTGGGTCTTGCCATCGGCTGCATGTGCGCCGTCGACATGGGCGGCCCGGTCAACAAGGCCGCTTACGTCACCGGTACCGCCATGCTCACCGAGGCCCTGGCCGCCGGTGTCGGCACCGACACCTACAACTTCGGCACCAACTTCATGGCTGCCGTCTCCGCCGCCTGCATCGTTCCGCCGCTGATCACCACCTTCGCCGTCGTCGTCGGCAAGAAGTACTTCAGCCAGGAGGATCATGACGCCGGTATCGTCAACCTCATCCTTGGTTGCACCCACATCACCGAGGGCGCCATTCCGTTCATGACCAAGAACATCTGGCCCGTTATGCCCATCATGATGCTCGGTTCCTCCATCGCTTCGATCCTGACCATCATGTTCAACGTTCACGATCCGGCGCCCCACGGTGGCTTCCTGGTTCTGCCCGTTGTCGAGAACGGTCCACTGTGGGTCCTCGCGATCCTCATCGGCGCCGTGGTCGGTGGCATCCTGTTCGTGGCCTTCAAGAAGTACGACTTCGAGAAGAACCAGAAGGCCGCTCCTGCAGCCAAGCCGGTTGAGGCTCCCAAGGCCGCTGCCGTCGAGGCTCCCAAGGCCGAGGCTGCCGACTTCGTGAAGGTCGAGAATGTCTTTGTCGCCGAGGACTTCGCTTCTCGTGACGAGGCTCTGAGCTTCGTTTCCAACCAGGCCGTCAAGGCCGGTATCGCCAGCGACGCCGACGCCGTGATGAATGCCTTCCTGGCCCGCGAGGCCGAGGGCACCACGGGCATGATGGAGGGCTTCGCCATCCCGCATGCCAAGTCCGACGCCATTACCGAGGCTGCCGTCATCGTCGTCAAGGACGAGTCCGGCGTGACCGGTTGGGATACCATGGACGGCGCTCCCGTCAACGTGGCTATCGCCCTGCTCATCCCCGGTGCCCAGGCCGGCACTACGCACCTCAAGATCCTGTCCAAGGTTGCCGAGGCGCTCATGGACGAGGACTTCCGTGCCACCGTCAAGGGTTCCACCGACGCCGCCGAGATCGCCAAGACGATCAACGCCCGTCTGGTCTAATTCCACGGTACGCGAATAACATCGCCCCCTGTAATAAAGGCGAGGACTCCACCCGGAGCCCCCGCCTTTTTTCTTGCCCCTCCCATAAGTTGCGGTGAAATAGGGACTGTTTAACCGTTTCAACCCCAAATCCAGTCCCTATTTCACCGCGACTTAGAAGAAGGGGATAGCGCGGCAAGTCTATCGGATCGTCCGTGCGGACAAATATTCAGCCAGAATTCCGTTCGCACGATATTGCTCTGGACCGACCGAGTTTCCGCAGCTCGCCTGCCCGGCGGGGCAATTAAGTTTGTCGCGAGTTCCGCACGTAAAGGACAGCACTTAATGTGCTGTCCGTCTTGCGCAGGACTGTAGAGCAGCAAACTTAATCGCCCCGCACGGCGAGCAAGCGATCGGGACAGACATCTGTCCAATAATTCGTCCGAAACACAATGAAAAACCGTTTGATGTGAGTTAATATAAACAACGTCGTGAATCTGACTCCTGCCACATGCATGACAGGGGTTAAACACAAAAAAGGAGTCAACTATGGTTTCTGAGAAGGCTACCCTCGTTAATCCTCAGGGTCTGCACATGCGTCCGGCTGGTCTGTTCGCCTCCACCATGGGCAAGTACGCCTGTGACGTGACGGTCGTCACCCCCGAGAAGGAGGTCAACGGCAAGTCCCCGATGGCCCTCATGGCTGCTGGTATCCCCTGCGGCACCGAGGTCGAGGTCAAGTGCGACGGCGCCGACGAGGCCGAGGCCCTGGCTGCTGCCATCGAGCTCATCAAGAGCGGTCTTGGCGAGTAGAACTCAAACGGGTCGCATGTTGAACAACTAAGTTCATATTTGGGGGCGCAGTGACCTGTCTTAAGGTAGCTGCGCTCTTTTGTCATGGATATGGCAAAACGCTTTATCACATGACACGGAGAGAGGAATGGGAATGTATCAGGGAGTCAACGCTTCCGAGGGCATCGGTATCGGCACCGTCATGGTCGCCGTCGATCCCGACTTGACGTTTGAGCCGCACGAGGTTGCTGATTCGGCAGCAGAGAAGGAGCGCTATCAGACCGCTCTTTCGGTCTTCTGCGAGAAGACTCAGGCTCAGGCCGACCACATGAAGGAGACGGTGGGCGAGGCCGAGGCCGAGATCATGAGCGGACACATTGTCCTGGCTCAGGATCCGGGCATGACCGACGCCATCAACGCCGCCATTGACGGCGGCACCTGCGCCGAGCAGGCGCTCATGGACACCTCGACCATGTTCGAGAACATGTTCCTGTCTATGGACGACGAGATGTTCCGTCTGCGCGCGGCCGACATCGCCGACATCCGCACCGGTATTCTGGCCGAGCTGCTGGGCAAGGAGGTCGTCGACCTTTCCGTCCTGCCCGAGAACACCGTCGTTGTCGTGCACGACCTCACGCCGTCCATGACCGCCACGATCGATAAGGCCCACGTTGCCGGTATCGTCACCGAGACTGGTGGCCGCACGTCGCACTCCGCAATCATTGCGCGCGCCCTCGAGATCCCGGCTGTCCTTTCGGTTTCCAACAGCTGCACCGCACTGCGCAACGGCATGACCGTTGTCGTCGACGGTGGCAAGGGTATCGTCGAGGCCGATCCCGACGAGGAGACGCTCGCTGCCTACACTGCCAAGGCCGAGGCTTTCGCTGCCGAGAAGGCGGCTCTCGAGGCCTTCCGCGGCAAGCCGTCCGTGACTGCCGACGGCATCAAGAAGATCATTGCCTGCAACATCGGCAACCCCGATGACGTGCCCAACGCGCTCGATCACGATGCCGAGGCCATCGGTCTGTTCCGCTCCGAGTTCCTGTTCATGGACTCTGCCGAGCTTCCTTCCGAGGAGGAGCAGTTCAACGCCTACCGTAAGGTCGCCAGCGCGCTCAAGGGTGCTCCGGTCATCATCCGTACGCTCGATGTGGGTGGCGACAAGGAGATTCCGTATCTGCATATGGTCAAGGAAGACAACCCCTTCATGGGCTTCCGCGCCGTGCGTTACTGCCTGGCCAACCCCGACCAGTACAAGGTCCAGCTCCGCGCTCTGCTGCGCGCTAGCGCCTTCGGTGACGTCAAGATCATGATCCCGCTCGTCACCTGTGTCGAGGAGGTCTTGGCTGTCAAGGAGCTCGTTGAGCAGTGCAAGGCCGAGCTGACCGAAGAGGGTCGCAAGTTCAACGAGAACATCGAGGTCGGCATCATGGTCGAGACGCCCGCCGCTTCGCTGCTCGCAGACCGTCTGGCCGAGGTCGCCGACTTCTTCTCCATCGGCACCAACGACCTGATCGGCTACACCATGTGCGCCGACCGTGGCAACGACACCATCTCCAACCTGTACCAGGTGTACTATCCCGCCGTGCTCCGCTCGCTCAAGAACATCATCGAGAGCGGCGTGAAGGCCGGCATCATGGTCGGTATGTGCGGCGAGGCCGCTGCCGATCCGCTGCTCGAGCCGCTGCTGATCAGCTGGGGCCTGGAGGAGTTCTCGATGAGCGCTCCGTCGATCCTGCGCGCCCGCAAGACCATCAGCCAGTGGACCAAGGCCGAGTGCGACGAGCTCGCCGAGAAGGCGCTCGCCTGCAACACCGCCGCCGAGGTCAAGGCACTGCTCGAATCCGCAGCTCGCTAATTTGGTATCAGAGGTAACCGCGTGGTTGGAATGGGCCGGCCACGCGGCCCTCACATATACAGGGGGTACTGTAAATGTTCTACACGCTAACCGCTAACCCGGCTGTCGACATGACGGTTTCGAGCTCTCCGCTCGAGCCCGATGAGAACGTCCGCACCGGCTCGGCCAGCTACACGGCTAACGGCAAGGGCCTTGACGTGTCCTTCGCCTTTAAGAAGATGGGCGTTGACACCGTCGCACTCGGCTTCTTTGCTGGCTTCACGGGCAAGTTCATCGTCGAGGAGGTCATGAACCTGGGTTGCCTCTGCCGCCCGGTCTGGACCGACGGTATCACGCGCATTAACACCTACGTCAACGATGGCCAGCACGAGTACGGCATCCTGAACCCGGGTGCTCCGATCACGCCGCAGCACCAGGAGGAGCTCTACAACATCCTGGACACCGCGGGCGATCTCGAGTGCCTGATCGTTTCCGGCTCCGTGCCTCCCAAAGCTACGCCCGACTTCCTGGCTCAGGTCATGGAGCACGCTCAGGCTCGTGGCGCCGACGTCGTCCTGGACCTGTCCTCCGACAAGCTCAAGGAGCTCGCTCACAAGAAGCCGCTGCTCATCAAGCCGAACCATCACGAGATGAAGGCCATCTTCGGCGTGCCGGTCGACACCGACGACGAGGTCCGCGTTGCCATGAAGATGGCTCACGACGCTGGCGTTCAGAACGTGCTGCTCACCCGTGGTAGCCGCGGCGACGCCTACTTCTCCAACGGCGAGGATATCTGGTACGCCAAGCGTGAGTTCAACATCAAGCTGGTCTCTTCCGTCTGCGCCGGTGACTGCACCCTCGCTGCATTCCTGCACAAGTGGTACAGGAATCGCGATAACGTCGAGGAGGCCATGAAGCTCGCTATGGCCACCGGCGCCAACGTTGCCGAGTCCGTCGGCATCGGCGACTTCGGTCACGTCGACGAGTACAGCAAGCGCGTTGCTGTCCGCAAGCTCGATCGCGAGTAAGCGAAACGCGACATATACGTGCGTATGCGGTGTCCCGGTTCTGTCGGGGCGCCGTTTTTTTGCTGAAGGGGAGCGGGGTGACCGCCGCCCTTCACCGCTTCCACACCGTTCGCCGAGTTGTTGTAGCCTTTTGCCGAAGCGTGGAATATACTTTCATTAACACGTTGCTTCGTGAAAGGAACATTCATGGTTTACACGCTCACTGCAAATCCCGCTATCGACTACAACATCGCCTGTGACGGTCTTTCCGCCAACACCGTTACGCGCACCCGCAATGCGGTCTATACGCCTAACGGCAAGGGTCTCAACGTCTCGTTTACGCTCGATCACTACGGCGTTGACACCACGATCTTGGGCTTTTTCGCCGGCTTCTCGGGCGAGTTTATCGTCAAGGGCGCCGAGGCCCTGGGCGTGCCTGTCAAGCCCGTGTGGACTGATGGCATCACGCGCGTCAACGTGTTCCTCAATGCCGGCCCCGACACCGAGTACAACATGGTCAACGCCGGCGCCGCGATCAACGAGGCCAACGAGCAGGAGATGTTTGAGCTTATCGATTCGCTCGACGATATGACCTGCCTGGTCATCAGCGGCTCGCTGCCCCCCAACACCTCCGAGGGCTTCCTGGCCGAGGTCCTGCGCCGCGTTAAGGCCAAGGGTGCTGAGTTCGTCCTCGACATCTCAAGCCATCAGCTGGCCGACCTTATTGCCATGGAGCCGCTGCTGATCAAGCCTAACGACGACGAGCTACTCGACATCTTTGGCATTAAGGTGAGCGGTGGCGACGATGAGTCCGTCAAGGGCGCTATGGCCGAGCTTCACACTAAGGGCGCTAAGAACGTACTACTGACCCTTGGCGGCGCCGGTGCGTATTTCTCCAACGGCGAGCACATCTGGTTTGCCAAGCGCGACTTCGAGGTCAATCTGCTGTCGACTGTCTGCGCTGGTGACTCCTCGCTTGCTGCCTTCCTGTCCGTGTGGCACGATGCTCCCGAGCGCGTCGAGGATGCCCTGCGCCTGTCGATGGCTACCGGCGCTAACGTGGTCGAGTGCCCCGGTCTGGGCGATTTTGCCAAGGTGGACGAATATAAGAAGCACATCGAGGTTCGCCAGGTCTGCTAGCCGCATCGATACATCGTTGCCGAACACCCGCTTTGGATTACCAAGGCGGGTGTTTTTTGCGCGCTGAACGTATGTGGCGTCTGCTGTCTCGTTTTATCGAATCGACGAAGCAATTGCGTGTGCGCGCTTTCTCGTTTCTTGTTAGACTTCTTGAGAACCATCGATTAACGCTCGCAAGTGCAGGAGGCCATAGGCATGTGCAATGTTTCGCTCAACGGTACGCAACCGTCTGATGCCTCCCTGCGCGTCCTGCGCGCGCTTGAGGCGGCTGGTCTTGAGGCTTGGTACGTGGGCGGTTGGGTGCGCGACGCCCTGATGGGGTGCCCCAGCCACGATGTTGATATGTGCTGTAGCGGCCTGTGGCAGGAGTCCAAGGCGGCGCTCGAGGCCGCCGGCATCGCGGTTGTGGAATCGGGCATTAAATTTGGCGGAATCACGGCTATTTCCGATGGCGAGCGTATCGAGGTCACCACGTACCGTCTGGATGGCTTTTACACCGATGGTCGTCATCCCCAGAGTGTGGAGCGTGCCGCCTCGCTCGAGGACGATCTGGCGCGCCGCGACTTTACCGTCAATGCCATGGCCTGGCATCCCGAGCGCGGGCTTGTCGACCGCTACGACGGCCAGGGTGACTTGGAGCGCAAGCTGATTCGCGCTGTCGGCGATCCCAAGCGTCGCTTTAACGAGGACGCCCTGCGCATGCTGCGTGCGGTGCGCTTTGCCTGCCGTCTGGACTTTATGATTGAGCCCGAGACCAAGCGTGCGCTTGCCGAGTGCGCGCCGCTGCTCGATGCCGTGGCGCGTGAGCGTGTGGGTATTGAGCTCGAGGGCATTCTTTCGACCGGTCATGGGGGAGACGCGATGCTCCGCTATCCCGAGCTCATCTGCGCCGCCGTGCCCGAGTTGGCAGCGGGTCGCGGGTTTGATCAGCGCAGTGTCTATCATGCGTTTAACGTCTACGTGCATATCGCCCGTGTGCTGACGGTGGCGGGGGAGCTCGCGCTGTGTGACGGCGTCGCGCCCTCGTCGAGCCTTATGTGGGCGGCGTTTTTGCACGATGTGTCCAAGCCCGAGTGCTTCACGGTCGACCATGCCGGTAGCGGACACTTCTACGGTCATCCCGAGCTCGGCGCCAAGAAGGCGCGCGTCATTATGGATCGCCTGGCGCTCTCGCACGACTTGGTGCGCGACGTGTGTCTGCTCATCAAATACCATGACAAGCCGCTGCGCCCCGAGCGCTCCTGTCTGCTCAATATGATGCGCGCGCTTTCGGGTGAGGGCGTCGACACGGCCCGCCTGATTGACGAGCTCATGGACCTTAAGCGTGCCGACACACTTGGCAAGGCCCCGTCGTGCTTCTATTACGTTGAGACGATTGAGGAGATGCGCGCGATGGCGCACGAGCTGCTGAGGGCGGGGGAGCCCTATACGCTCAAGATGCTCGCCATCAACGGCGGCGACCTGATCCGTGCTGGAGTCAAGCCCGGGCCGGAACTGGGGCAGCTTCTCAACTCCGCCCTCGACGCCGTGACCGAAGACAACATTCCCAACGATCGCGAAGCTCTTTTGGTCCATCTTAACTTGAATTAGCTACCTAGTTTACCTGCGTGTTCCATAACCTGCCGACAATTTTTTGGCAATTTGGAATTTCTTCTTGCGCTGACGTTTTTTGTCCCGTAATATATTTCCTCGCAGCACGGCAGTGCAGATGTCATGTGGCCCGTTCGTCTAGCGGTTTAGGACGCCGCCCTCTCAAGGCGGAGATCACCAGTTCGAATCTGGTACGGGCTACCACGCATCTGATACCCGGACTTCCTATGGAAGGCCGGGTTTTTTATTTTCAAACAACCGTCTGCAATTCCCGTTTGAACCAGAGCTTTGCGTTCTGCCTATGGCCCTTACGGGTACAATATCCAAGATATTTTGACTGTTAGAAGGAGTCTCATGACGGAGTCCTCTCAGCATACGTCTAAGCCCCAGGTCGAGGTTGAGGCCTCGGGCGGAGATGACAATAAGAGCGCACGCCGCGGCGCCATCTTTATCGGCGTCGTGCTAGTAGGTTATATCGTCTATCTGGTGGTAACCGGGCAGATGGGGCAGTTCTGGGCCGCTATGTCGAGCGTCCAGGCGTCATGGCTCGTTGTCGCGTGTCTTTGCATGTTCATGTACCTGTTCTTTGGCATTGTGGCCTATGCGATCGCCGTCTGGCTCGATCCCAATTCGCCCGTCGGCATCCGCGACCTGATCTCGGTCGAGGCGAGTGGCATCTTCTTTGGCAACCTGACGCCCATGATGATGGGCTCCACCCCGGCTCAGATCTATCGCCTGACCAAGGCCGGCCAAAACGTGGGCGAGGCCGGCGCCACGCAATTCACGCGTTTTATCGTGTACCAGTTTGGCCTCGTTGCCTGGGGCGCTATCCTACTGCTTGCTCGCATGCCCTTTTTTGCCGAGCGCTATGGCGACATGACGCTGCTGTGCGTCTTTAGCTTTGGTGGACACTGCTGCATCTTGCTTGGCATCTTCGCCGTCGCGCTCATGCCTAAGACCGTCACGCGCGTCGCCCATTGCATCATCAATTGGCTTGAGCGCATTGGTGTCTCGGCCACTAAGATCGAGGGATGGCGCACGTTTGTCGATGGCGAGATCTACTCCTTCTCCGAGAAGTTCAAGCTTTCGGCCGGACATTTTTCTTCCATGCTGCTCACGGTGGTCATCACCATGCTGCAACTCGCGTTTTTCTACCTCGTGCCGTATTTCCTGATGCTTGCCTTTGGCCACCACGAGGTCGACTTTTTCTCGGTCATGGCCGCGAGCGCCTTTGTCCAGCTGCTGAGCTCTGCGGTCCCCCTGCCCGGTGGAACTGGTGGCGCTGAGGGCGGCTTTGCATTGTTCTTGGGTCATTTCTTTGGGTCGGCTTCGACCGCCGGCTATCTGCTGTGGCGCCTCATTACGTTTATTGCGCCGACCATTTTGGCTGCGCCCCTGCTGGGACTTAAGAGCGCCCACAACGAGAGCATCCATGCGCGCTGGGATCGTGTGATGCGCAAGCTCGGCCGCACGCCTCAGACGCCCTCTGCGCCCACTATGCCGCACCCCACGAATGCTGTTACCGTTGATCCCAAGAAGCGCGCTCAGAAGGCTTCTGGGACCGCTAAGCCGGCTCATAAAGCCTATGTGCGCCAGACAGGCGATGGTATTCGCGTATCTCCGTCGGCACTCAATAAGAAGAAGCATCCCAAGTCGCAGTAGGGCAGTCGTGCGTTCTTCATGATGCAGGGCATATTTGTGCTGTATGGGGGATAATCCTCTTACGTAGATTATCTCTCATCTGTTGATGAATGCTTGCATATCGAAGGGACACGCCCATGGCAACCAGCAAACCGCGTCTTGATCGTCGCATCATTCGCAGCCGTAATGCCATCCTTTCGGCTTTCGAGCGCCTGCTCATGGAAAAGCCGCTGGCAGACATTACGGTGAGTGCCATCGCGCGCGAGGCCAATGTCGACCGCAAGACCTTTTACGTTCACTTTGGTACGGTTGACGGCCTGCTCGATGCCATTGCCGTCGATGTGGTGGAGATGATTGTCGACTCGGTCGAGAAAAAGCTTGCTTCTATGGACGGTGACACCAGCGAGCGCGCTCTTGGCGCGGCGGCGACCTTCTTTAAAACCGTTAATGAGGCACTGTGCAACAACTTAGTGCTCAATCGTCAGCTGATCGAGAATATCCCGCTCGATGATTTCATGGCTCGTCTTCGTGCGCCGCTCGAACATGAGATTGCCGAGCGCGATCTGCTGCCCCAAGGTCTCAAGGACGAGATGTTCGACTACTATCTGGCGTTTTTGCTGGCGGGTATTATCGGTATCTATCGCACGTGGGCGCTGTCTGACGGCTCGGTTCCTATCGAGCGCGTCTCTGAGGTCGCCAACGATCTGACTCTCAATGGTCTGTCGAGTCTGGAATCTCGCTTGGATTAGGCCTAGTTGGGCTCGTCGGCGTGGAAATTCCTGTTCACGAGGTTCTCCGGCGCCTTGGAGACCTCGCCGGCGTAGGAGCTGTAGCCTGAGGGTCCTTAAAAGAAAGTCCAGTTTATCCTTCCCACTCCAATTTTGGAATCCTCCGATGCGCCTTCGCACGCTCGCATGACCTCGATACCATGCGAGCGTGCAAACTCGACGAGCTCTGCGTTGCGGGCGTTTATGGTGCCGAAGGCGGCGGGGCACACGATAAGGCGCGCGCAGTGGACGAGGAGCTCTTTGGCGCGGGCTATGGTTTTATCCCCGATCGGCTCGAAGGCGCGCTCGGCCACGCATTCCGTCGCCAGGTCGCGCGCGAGCTCGCAGTCGATGTCCCCTTCGTGCAGAACGCCCGCGTAGAACGCCTTGCCCTGCCGGATGAGCTGGCGAAACACAGCTGACCCCGTACCTGCGCCGGCGATGACGAACGTGTGCGCATCGCCGTGTGAGCGCCCAATTTCCACGCTGCCGAAGCGCTCGTTGAAGGTGCCATGTTGAAGGCCGTAGAGCTCGCCAATCGTCTCGCGCGTGAATATGTCCTCGGGTGCGCCGGCGCGGAAGACCCGACCGTCCTTCACGCAAATCACCTTGTCGGCGCTTTTCTGCGCGAGCTCGAGTTCGTGGATGGACATGATGACAGCCACATTCTGCGATTTCGCAAGGTGGCGAAGTATTCGCAGCAGGTCGATCTGGTAGCGGATATCGAGATATGATGCGGGCTCGTCGAGCACGAGCACACGCGGATCCTGCGCGATGGCGCGTGCGAGCATGACGCGCTGGCGTTGCCCGTCGCTTATCTGCATGAAGTCGCGTTCGGCGAGCTCTTCCACATGTGCGGTTTTCATGGCCTCGTCGACCCGACTATGGTCGTCAGGCGAGAGTGTTCCCATTCGCCCGGTGTAGGGATGCCTTCCCGCCTCTACGATATCGCGGCAGGTGAGGAGCTCGGTCCGGGGGCGATCTGTCAGCATAACGGCAAGGTTCCTTGCGAACTCCGCCGTCTTCCATCGGGAAATCTCCCGCCCGTCGAGCTCGACCGCGCCGGCAAGCGGTGCCAGATGGCGTGTGATGGTTTTCAAGATGGTCGACTTGCCCGAGCCGTTCGGCCCGATGAGTGCCACGACGTCGCCCGCGCGAACCTCCAGATCGACGCCTTCGACTACGACCTTCTTGTCGTAGCCCGCCGACAGGTCGCTTATGCGGAAAAGCGGCGCTCCGTCAGCCTGCGTTTCGACCGGGGTTTCGAGGATCGACTCCGCTCGAAGGAGGCGTTCCGCGCGCAGTTCCGCACGAGCCGAAAGTGCCTTCTGGCGCTTTCGTGCGAGCTCAGGACTGGCCAAGCATGGAATGTTCCCTCCGAGCGTTTTGGTCCGCGGCACGAATTCCCCCATCTACCTCACCCGCTTCTTCAACATGAGTGCAATAACCACCGGCGCGCCGAAGATGGCGGTGACGGCGCTGATGGAAAGCTCGACGGGGGAGAACAGCGTGCGCGCGATCAAATCGCAGCCCGCGCAAAAGATGGCGCCTCCCAAGAAGCACGCAGGAATCACGCGGATAGGCTTCGACGACTTCAGCGCCGACTTAACGAGATGCGGAACCGCGATGCCTACGAACGACACCGGACCAGCGAACGCGGTCACGCAGGCGGAGAGCATGCTCGCTAGAAGGACGAGCACCACGCGGAAGCGTGCGACGTTCACGCCGACGCTTTTCGCGTAGGCTTCTCCCAGCTGGAAGGCGGAAAGGGGCTTCGATATCGCGAATACGCATGCGCTCACGGTGATCACCACGACCGCGATGACCGCGATGTCGTCCCAGCTCGAACCCGAGAAGCTACCCAAAGACCAGTTGTGCAGGTTCACGATGGACTGGTCGTCGGCGAAGGCGATGAGGAAGTTCGTCGCCGCCGAGCAGATGTATCCCACCATGACGCCCGCCACGATGAGTATGGCCATGGAACTTATGCGCCGTGCGATGAGGAGCACGAAGCCGATGGTGATAAGCGAGCCCAGAAACGCTGCGGCCACCATGGCCGGCGAGGACATGGCCTGGTTCGCGCCCAGAAGTACGATCATCGTAAGCGCGACGACGAACTTTGCGCCCGAGGAGACGCCCAAGATGAACGGGTCGGCGATGGGATTGTTGAAAAACGTCTGCAGCAGGAACCCGGAGAGCGAAAGTGCCCCGCCGAGAAGCACGGCTGAAAGCACGCGCGGCAGGCGAATCTCCCAGATGACCTGGCTTTCCATGGAATTGGCCGCGCCGCCCGAAAGGATGCCGGGGATGTGGTCTGCGGGTACGAGCACGCTCCCGATGCACAGGTTGGCCCCGACGAGCACGATGAGGGCAACAGCGAGCAGCGCCGTCACGACGCGACACCGCGCGGCGCGCCCCGATTCGTCGTATGTCATGGAAAGCCGGCTTCTCATGGCGCTAGCCGAGCTTCCTCAGATAATGGAAGTCGCTCGCGTCATCGCCTGTGAACGCCCCGTGCAGCTCGTCGATAATGTCGGCGGTAGAAGTCATCTGCTGGTACATGTCGGCGCTTGTGACCCAGACGTTGCCGTTCTTCACGGCTTTGAACTGCGACAATAGCGCGTTTTTGCCTACAAAGTCGTTCAAGGTGGCAACCGATTCGTCGATGGTGCCGTTGTAGACGATGATGTCGGCATCCTTCGCCGTCGCGTAGAAGCGCTCCATTTCGAGCGTTACTGACGAACCTGACGTCGACGCCGTCTGTGCGTCATCGAGCGCGTAGCTGCCGCCTGCGAGCTCGATCATCTGCGCCACGTAGTCGCCCCTCCGCCGCGTGACGGCGGCCCCGTTCGAGTTAATGTAGAAATACGCCACGGTTTTACCTGACGACGCGAGCCCCGACGTTTGCTCGACGCGGGCCTTCTGCTCGTTGAACAGGTGCGCGGCCTCCTCTTCCTTGTCGAACAGGACGCCGAAAAGCTTAATCCACTCGACGCGCCCGAGTGCTTCGGGCTCGCTCGACGACTGTTCGGTGAGCACGACGAGCCCGAGCTTCTGCAGCTTTTCCTTCACATCGGGCGTGTGGTTGATCATGGTGTTCTCGATGGCGAGCGTGCAGCCCGAGGCTGATATTCGCTCGTAGTCGGGCGCGCTGTACTTGCCGCCGTAGGCGATCGCCCCACTTTCGAGCGCGCTTTTGAAGCCCGCGACCGAGCAATCGTCGGCCTTCGTGCCCGACATGAAAATATTGTCGTTCGCATCGAGCGCGTCGACCAGGCACATCGTCGCCGACGACACGAGGTACACCTTGTCGGCGGGGCGCCTTATGACCGCGATGTCGGAGCTCAACCCGTCAGGTACCTTCGCATCCTGCGGCACCACGAGGAAGCGCTCCCCGTTCGAAACGCAGATAAGCCGCAGGCCGCCTTCGAACTCGTCGACAGTGAAGTGTTCGGCGTATTCAAGCTGAAGCGCCCCCGTCGGCTCCCAGCCGCAGCCCAAATCGGCGTTGTGGAAGTCGGCCGCGGCGCTTGAAGCCGTTCCCGCAGGGGAGCCGCCGCTTGCATCGTCGCCCGATTTCTCCTTCATGGTGGATGCGTCGAAGTGGAGCGTGTAGTCGATGGTATGCGGCGTCGACATGGCGACGGTCTCGGCCGACACGGCGATGTCCTCGTCGAGCGTGACGGGTATCTCGAACGTGGAGTTGCCGCCGTCGTTTACGGGCGCGTAGTCCACGCCGTCGACGGTCATCTTGTCGTAGTTCGAACTCGACCAGGTGATGGTCGCGGTGTAGGTGTCGCCATCCTTCACAATTGTGGTGGGTGAGGCGATGCTTGCGCGCCCTGACCCGCCGGAAAGCGAGACACTCACAGTGTATTCCTGAGAGCCCGCCGTGCCACCGGTCGCGTTCGGGCTCGCACTGCACCCCGCGAAGGGAAGCGCGAGCAGGACGACGAGAACGCAGGCGATCGCGCGCGCCGCGATGCTGTGGCGCTTCCTGTTTTCCCCCTTGGGAAGAATCGACCGCATGGCGTTACTTCAGTGCGTCGGCGCGCAGATCGACGCCGGCGGATTCGAACACGAGCGTGCGGTCGTACCACTGCTCTTTTCTAATACTCCACGCGGCACAGGCGGTGTCCTCGTCGAGCGCATCAACGGGCACGTCGTAGGTGTACTTGCCTTCCGCGTTTTCCACATAGGGGATGAAGTCGGCCTCGCTCGCGGCGGCAGCCTCGTCGCCCGTGCCCATGAAGAGCTTGCCGTAGCCCGTGCCGGAAAGCGTCATCACGCAGTGCATGGAGCCGTTTTCCACGATGAGCTGGGCGTCCACAATCCTGAACATGTTCGAGCTGGAATCTACGGTGATCGGATAGGTGCCGTCGGCCACCTTGTCGGCGGTGATGGGGGCAGCGCTTGCGTCCTCGGGCGCTTCGGCTGCCTGTTCGGTTTTTTCCTGGGAATCGGCATCGCTTGCCTTTGCGCTGTCGATTGAATTTCCGCCGCAGCCGGCGAGCGAGAACGCGAAAAGCGCCGCCGACAGGGCGAAGGCGAGGGTTTTCTTCAACATGAAGGGGTTCCTTTCAATCGCTTCGACCGCCCGCGCCGTGCGGTGGGCGGGCGGGATGCGAATGCAACGGGCATGCGCCGTCAGTCGGGGAAGGCGCATGCCCGTTGCGCGGGGACGCGACCGGCGCCCCCGCGCGCGGCGAGTTTACAGCTTGGCGATGGCGTCGTCCACGTGCGAGACGTAGATGTCGTCGACCGCGACGTTCTGTCCCAGACCCTGGAGCAGGCACGTCACTTCGAAGCCGGCGGCCACGAACTTCGCAGCCCAGCTGTCGGGGTCGGTCTCGTCTGCCATGTCGTTGTTCGCGTGGTCGCCCGCGACCACCATGAACGGCGCGAGCACGGCCTTCTTGTAGCCTGCGGCGCTCGCGGCGGCGATAACATCCTCGCAGGTCGGTTCAGCCTCGACGGTGCCGACGAAGAACTGCGTCAAGCCCTCGTTCTTAAACACTTCCTGCATCTTGGCATAGTCGGCGTTGGAATCGGCTTCGGTGCCGTGGCCCATGAGGCACAGCGCCGTCTTGCCGTCGTCGAAGGACGCCATGTTTTCCTTAATGGCTGCGGCCACCTTCTTGTAGTCGTCGTCGGAGGTGAGCAGCGGGTCGCCGAGCGAGATTTTGTCGAACTTGTCGGCGTACTTGTCGAGCTCGTCTTTCACGTCGGTGTATTCCAGGCCACCCATGAGATGCGTCGGCTGCACGACGATTTCCTTCACGCCGTCTTCCACGCAGCGGTCGAGCGCCTCGGTCATGTTGTCGATCGTGATGCCGTCGCGCTTCTTCAGCTTGTCAATGATGATCTGCGCGGTGAAGGCGCGGCGGATGTCGTAGTCCTGCCAGTACTTCTCGCGGATAGCGTCTTCGATGGCGCCGATGGTGATGTGGCGCGAGTCGTTGTAGCTCGTGCCGAAGCTCGTGACGAGGATGACCGGCTTCACGGCCTTCTCCTTTTCACTCGATTTCTCGGAACTCGCGGAGGTATTGGAGCAGCCCGCGAGTGCGACTCCGGCGAGCGCGACGGCTCCGGTTGCTGCGGCGCCCATGAAGCCGCGGCGTGACATCTGGTCGGACATGGTTTTTCCTTTCCTCGGTTTGCCGGTCCCCCGGCGACAGTTGCTTGTCGGCACAAGCGAAAGAAAAGCGCACCCCTCGGGGTTCACAAGGAGCTAACGCCACGGCGATGCCGTGAGGAAAAGGCGAAGCAGTCTGGCTTGGGGCGCGAGGCGGTTCGCCCGCGCGTCCTATACAGTAATGTCCCTTGCCCAGGATTCCCACCTGGTTCCCTCCGCAAGCCAGCGCGGGCTGTGCGGGCGCCGCGCCGGTCATTTCCTTTTATCCGATTGTCATATGCTCGTTGCCGAAACTTTTACTATGATAGTGGGCACTTGTGAACGTGTCAAAGCCAGGGCGGGCGGCATTGCGCCTCCTGCCTGCGTATTTGCGCCGATTGGCGCCGCGGGCGCCGTGTTTTGCCCGCTGCGCGAATGGCGGCGTAAACGGTTGCGATGAGAAACGGGAAGGGAAGGCTCGGATGATTCATATCGTTGGCGCAGGCTCGGGCGCCGCCGACCTTATCACGCTGCGCGGGGCGCGCCTTCTGCGCGCGGCCGACGTGGTCGTTTGGGCGGGGAGCCTTGTGAACCCCGAGCTGCTCGCTGAGTGCAAGGAATCCTGCATCGTCTACGACAGCGCGCACATGACCTTGGAGGAAGTGCTCGACGTGATGTGCGCGGCGGATGCGCGGGGCGAGGAAGTGGTGCGTCTGCACACGGGCGACCCGTGCCTGTACGGCGCCATCCAGGAGCAGATGGACGCGCTCGACGCGCGCGGCGTGGACTACGAGGTGGTGCCCGGCGTGACCAGCTTTTGCGGTGCCGCGGCGGCGCTTCGCCAGGAATACACGCTGCCGGGAATCAGCCAGTCGGTCGTGATCACGCGGCTTTCCGGACGCACCCCCATGCCCGCGGGCGAGGGCATGCGCACCATGGCGGAAAGCGGCTCGACTATGGTCATCTTCCTGAGCTCGGGTATGCTCGCCGAGCTTTCCGCCGAGCTTTTGGCCGCGGGCCGCAGCTCCGACGAGCCGGCGGCGCTCGTGTACAAGGCGACCTGGCCTGAGGAGCGCGTGGTGCGCTGCACAGTGGGCACGCTCGCCGATGCGGGCGCGCGAGAGGGCATCGACCGCACGGCGCTCGTGGTGGTGGGCCGCGTGCTCGGAGCTCGCGGTGGGCTTGCGCACGACGGCGCGCAAGCGGAGCCGTACGAGCGCAGCAAGCTTTACGACCCTTCGTTTGCCACGGGGTATCGGAAGGCGAGCAGCTAGCGTGGCCTTCGAGCACTACATATATACCGGGACGACCCGCCTGCGCTGCGGCTACACCACGGGGAGCTGCGCCGCGCTCGCGGCGAAGGCGGCCTGCGAGATGCTCTTGTCACGAAAGCCCGTCGGCCGCGTGTCGATCGTCACCCCCGGCGGGCTGCCCGTCGAGGCGAACGTGGTCGACGCATGCATCGGCGAGGGGTGCGCCCAGTGCGCCGTGCGAAAGGACGCAGGCGACGATGCCGATGTGACCGACGGCGTGCTCGTGTACGCGCGCGTGGAACATGCGGGGTCGGGCACGGGTGCTGCGGGCAGCAAGGACGTGCCCGCGCGCGAATCGGAAGTTTCCGTCGATGGCGGCGTGGGCGTGGGGCGCGTGACGTTGCCCGGGCTCGAGCAGCCGGTGGGGGCGGCCGCCATCAACGCGACGCCGCGCGCGATGATAACTTCGGCCGTGCGCGAGGTGTGCGTCGCGCACGGCTTTTCTGGAAATATTGCTGTGACGATTTCGGTACCCGAGGGTGTTGCCCTTGCCAAAAAGACCTTCAACCCGCATCTGGGGATAGAGGGCGGCATCTCCATCCTGGGCACGACGGGCATCGTCGAGCCGCGCAGCCTCGCTGCCTTGCGCGACAGCATCGAGCTCGAGATCCGGCAGCATGCGGCTATGGGGCGGCGCGGAGTCGTGCTCACGCCCGGCAACTACGGCGGGCAGTTCATCTCGGGGCATTTCCACCTAAACGGTGCGCCGGTGGTCTTCATCTCCAACTTTGTGGGCGATGCGATTGACTGCTGCGTTCGCGAGGGATTTACCAATGTCCTTCTTGTGGGACACATCGGCAAGTTGGTGAAGGTCGCGGGCGGCATCATGGACACCCATTCGCGTACCGCCGACTGCCGCGCGGAGATTCTGGCCGCCCACGCGGCCATGGCCGGCGCGGGCGCGAAGACCGTGCGCGAGATCATGTCGTCCGTCACGACCACGGCGGCGCTCGAGGTAATCGAGGCCGCCGGCGTTGGGGACGCTGCGCGCGCCTCGCTCGCTGCGGCAATTGAGGACAGGTTGCGCCGCCGCGCGGCGGGCGCATGCGACATCGCCGCGGTCGTGTTCGACGCCGAGCGCCGCGAGCTTTTCCGCACGTCGGGCGCCGATGCAGTTATCGGGAAATTGGGGGCGACGTATGAGTAAAGGCGTTCTGTACGGGGTGCGCCGTGCAATCGGCTGGCCGGGGACGAAGGTGGTCATGAAGGCGCGCCGCTCGCTTGCGGACATGAAGCGCATCCTTCGCGAGGAGGGCGCCTTCGACGGTGCCGAGCTCGTAGAGGACTGTGGGCTTCCGGGCGAGCGCGTGTGCCGCTCGCTCGACGATGTGCCCGATCGGGGCAGCTACTTCTCGACGATGGTGGTGCGCTAGATGAGGGTTTCCTGCATAGCGTTCACTGAGAGGGGGTATGCGTTGGCGGAGCGCACCGCACGCGCGCTTTCCGATTGCGCGCAGACAGGTGAAGATGACCCTGGCTGGGACGTTTCCGTTTCGCGCGGGTTCGGCGAGGGGAAGGTCGACCTGCGCGCATGGACGGCGCTCGCGTGGGAAGCGTCGGACGCGCTTCTGTTCGTGGGCGCGGCGGGCATCGCCGTGCGGGCTATCGCGCCGTATGTCGCCTCGAAGGCAAACGATCCCGCGGTTGTGGCGATCGACGAGGCGGGGCGCTTTGCCGTCCCGCTTTTGTCGGGGCATTTGGGCGGTGCGAACGAGCTGGCGCAAACTGTGGCACGCGTGGCAGGGGTCATCCCCGTCATCACCACGGCGACTGACGTCCGCGGCGTGTGGGCGGTGGATACGTGGGCGCGCCGTGTGGGGCTCGCCGTTTTGAATCCCGAGGCCATCAAGCGAGTGTCGGCGCGGCTGCTTTCGGGCGGGCGCGTGGCGCTCTATTCCGACATGCCGATTTCGGGACAGCCGCCTGAGGGGGTTGACATTGCGTCCGACCGCGCTCGGGCCGATATCGTCGTGTCGCCGTTCGCTGGCGCGAATGCAGGTGCGTCCGTTCGCGCGGCGGAGACAACGGGCAAGGTCGTGCCCGCCGGTGAGACGGGGAAGCCGGCGGGCGTGCGGGCGCAGGCGCCCGCGCCCGAGCCGCTTCGCCTTGTCGTGCCCTGCATCGTTGCGGGCATAGGGTGCCGTCGCGGTGCGTGCGCCGAAGCGATCGAGGAGGCGTTTCTTCTCGCGTGCGGGCAGGCGGGTATCTCGCCTTCGGCCGTGCGCGAGGCGGCGACGATCGACGTGAAGGCGCACGAGGAGGGTCTGCTCGCCTTCTGCCGCGCGCGCAATATCCCGCTTGCGACGTATTCCGCAGATGAGTTGTCGCAGGTCGAAGGCAGCGTTTCGCCATCTGATTTCGTGCGCGCGACGGTGGGGGTCGACAACGTGTGCGAGCGCGCGGCGCTCGCGGACGGGGGCAAACTTATCTTCCCGAAGCTCGCACACGGCGGCGTGACCGTCGCGTTTTCCAAGGTAACTATCGAACTTTCGTTTAAGGAGCGGTGATGGGAAAGCTCTTCGTGGTGGGGATCGGCCCGGGCGGCCCCGACGGCATGACGATTGCGGCCCGGCGCGCGCTCGAGGCGGCCGACATCGTTGTGGGGTACACGAAATACGTGGAGCTCGCGCTCTCCGCCGTGCCTGACGCGGCGCATCTCGCGACGCCGATGATGCACGAGGTCGAACGATGCCGCCTGGCGCTTTCGCGCGCGCAGAGCGGAGAAGCCGTGGCGCTCGTGTGCAGCGGTGACGCGGGCGTGTACGGCATGGCGAGCCCCGTGCTGGAGCTTGCGGAGGACTACCCCGATGTAGACGTGGAAGTTATCGCCGGGGCCACCGCGGCTCAGAGCGGGTCGGCGGTGCTCGGCGCCCCGCTTGCCCACGACTTCGCGGTCGTGTCGCTCTCCGACCTGCTCACGCCGTGGGAGGTCATCGAGCGCAGGCTCGCCGCCGTGGCGAGCGCCGACGTCTGCATCTGTTTGTACAACCCGCGCAGCAGAAAGCGCGCCGACAGGCTCTCGCGCGCGGCGAAGATTATGCTCGAATGGAAGGCCCCCGACACGCTCTGCGGCTGGGTACGCAACATCGGGCGCGAGGAGCAGCAGTCGGGCATGTGCAGGCTCTCCGAGCTGGGGGAGTTCGACGCCGACATGTTCACCACCGTGTTCGTCGGCAACGTGGACACGAAGCGCGTAGGCGGCCGTATGGTCACGCCGCGCGGATATCGGGAGATTCCATGCGAAAGGTAACGATCATCGGGGCGGGGCCCGGAAACCCCGACTTGCTCTCGCGCGCGGCGCTCGACGCGATCGACATCGCCGACGTGGTCATCGGCGCTCATCGCGCGCTTGTCGGCATCGACGTGCCGCCCGACGTGGTGAGATGCGAGCTCGTGAAGACGGCGGACATCATCGCCGCGCTCACCGATGCGGCGTTGTGGCAGCGCGCCGTGGTCGTGATGACGGGCGATGTGGGGCTGTTCAGCGGCGCGCGCCGCCTGGTGGAGGCGCTCTCCGGCGACGCGCGGGTGGACGTGCGCATCATTCCCGGCATAAGCTCAGCGTCGTATCTCGCCGCGCGCCTCGCGTGTCCATGGCAGGATTGGCGCTTCGCGAGTGCTCACGGCGTGGCGTGCGACATCGTGGCCGAGGCCGAGCGCACAGGTGAGCTCTTCCTCGTCACGTCGGGCGGGGAAGACCCCTCGCGGCTTTCGGGCGAGCTTGTGCAGGCGGGCTTCGAGGACGCGCGCGTGACGGTGGCCGAGCGCCTGTCGTACCCCGACGAGCGCATCACCTGTGCGACCGCAAGTGAAATCGCAGGTCAGACGTTCGACGACTTGAACGTGATGCTTATCGAGTTCGCAGGCGGCGCCGGGTCGCCTGCGAACTCACGCTGGCCGTACGCTTCCTCGGGCATTCCCGACGAGCTCTTCATCCGCGGCGACGTTCCCATGACCAAGCAGGAGGTGCGCGCCGTCGCGCTCGCGAAGCTGCGCCTTACTGCGACCGACACCGTGTGGGACGTCGGCGCCGGCACGGGGAGCGTGTCGATCGAGGCGGCGCTTGTCGCGCGAGCGGGGTCGGTATGGGCGGTCGAGCGCAACGTGGCCGGCGTGCAGCTCATCCGAGAGAACGCGGATGCATTCGGGTGCGGCAACGTGCATGCGGTCCCCGGTGTCGCCCCCGAAGCGCTCGCGAAACTGCCCGTCCCTGACGCCGTGTTCGTCGGCGGGAGCGCGGGCGAGCTTCCCTCCATCGTGGAGGCGGCGCTCGAGAAGAACTCGCAGGTTCGCCTGTGCGTGCCATGCGTCACTGTTGAGACGCTCACCGAGGCGTGCGCGCTCCTCTCGGGTTCGCGCTTTAAGGGGTTCGAGGCGTGCCAGGTGTCGGCCGCCCGCGCCGAGGCTGTAGGCTCGCACCATCTTATGAAGGCGCAAAACCCCGTGTTCCTCGTCAGCGCGCGTGGTGCAGGTGGGGAAGGCGGCGCCCGGTGAGCACGTCCATCCCGCGCTTCATGGTCGCTGCGCCCTCGAGTGGGAGCGGCAAGACGGTCGTAACGTGCGCGCTCCTGCGCGCGTTCGCGCGCCGCGGCCTTGCATGCGCGGCCTTCAAATGCGGCCCCGACTACATTGACCCGCTCTTTCATCGCCGCGTCGTGGGTGCGCGCTCGGGCAACTTAGACGGCTTCTTCACCGACGCCCCGACGCTGCGCGCCCTGCTCGCACGCGGCGCCGCGGGCGCGGATGTCGCGGTGCTCGAGGGGGTCATGGGCTTCTACGACGGCATGGCGCCCGGCGTGGCCGACGCGAGCAGCTACCAGGTTGCGCGCGACACGGAAACGCCGGTCGTTTTAGTGGTGAACGGGCGCGGGGCGTCTTTATCGCTCGCCGCCGTAATCCGCGGCATCGCCGAGTTCCTGCCTTGTGCGAACGTGCGCGGCGTCGTGCTGAACAAGACGAGCGCCGCTGCCTGCGCCTACGCGGCGCCTGCGATCGAGAAGCACACGGGCGTCGCGGTTTTGGGTAATATTCCCGCCGACGAGGCGTTCTCGCTCGAAAGCCGGCATCTGGGGCTTGTGACCGCCGACGAAGTCAAGCAGCTCTCCGCGCGCATCGACAAGATGGCCGAGCTGGTGGAAAAGAGCGTCGACGTCGACCGCTTGCTCGAAATAGCGGCGACGGCACCCGATATCCGCGAGGAACCTTACCGGTTGGAGCCGATCGCGGGAGCGCGGCCCATCGTCGCCGTCGCGCGTGACGAGGCGTTCTCGTTCTACTACGAGGAGAACCTGCGCGCGCTCGAGGACCTGGGTTGCGAGCTGGCCTTTTTCAGCCCCCTGTGTGATAGCGAGTTGCCCCGGGGGACAAGCGCCCTCTATCTGGGGGGCGGCTACCCGGAGCTCCATGTACGGCAGCTCTCCGAGAACGCACCGATGCGCGAGGCGGTGCGGCGCGCGGTGGAATCCGGCATGCCGACGGTCGCCGAATGCGGTGGGTTTCTGTATCTGCAGCGCGAAATCGCCGATAGCGAGGGGCGGCGCTGGCCTGTTGCGGGCGCTCTTGAGGGCGCAAGCGAGAACGGGGGAAGGCTGTCCCATTTCGGGTACGTGGAGCTCACTTCCCAACGCGACGGGCTCTACGGGCCGCGCGGCACACGCATCCGCGCGCACGAGTTCCACTACTGGCAGTCCACCTGCCCGGGCGGCGACTTCTGGGCGCAGAAGCCCCGGCGCGACAAAGGCTGGCCGTGCATGACGACCACCCCGTCCCTGGTTGCGGGCTTCCCGCATGTGTACTATCCTGCGAACCCCGACGTTGCACGCGCGTTCGCGTCTGCCGCAGCGTCGTTTGCAGAGAGGAGACGGCATGGCTGAAGCAACCGAAACCGCGCTTGCCTGCATCCGCGAGGAAGTCGAGCGCGCGTTCTCGTCGGCGCCGGGCGCCGTGCTCGAAGCCGCGCTCTCCCGGATCGCGCCCGCAGACGAGTGCGCCCGCGCCGCCGCGTACGCCGCATGGGACTCCATCGCGCACCCCTTGGGGGGATTGGGCGACTTTGAAGACGCCGTCGCGTGTATCGCCGCAGCTCAGGGGAGCGCCGAGGTGGCCGAGTTTCCCCGTGCGCTCGCGGTATTCTTCTCCGACAACGGGGTCGTTGCCGAGGGCGTGTCGCAAAGCGGGCAAGACGTGACGCGAGCCGTCGCGCGCAACATGTGCGAGGGGGCCACGAGCGCCTGCCGCATGGCGGCGTTCGCGGGTGCCGAGGTCGTGCCCGTCGACGTGGGTATGGCCCGGGGCATAGAAGACGCGCGCATGGTGCGCGCGAACGTGCGGCGGGGGAGCGGCAATATCGCGCACGGCTCCGCTATGTCTCGCGATGGGGCCGTGCGCGCGATCGAGGTCGGAATCGCCGTCGCGTGCGGACTTGCCCGCGCCGGCGTGCGCCTTCTCGCCGCGGGCGAGATGGGAGTCGGCAACACGACCACCTCGACGGCGGTGGCCGCAGTGCTCATCCGGGCGGACGCGCGGAGCCTCGTCGGGCGCGGCGCGGGGCTCTCGGACGCCTCGCTCGCGCGCAAGCGCGACGTGGTCGAGCGCGCCATCGACGCGAACTCGCCCGATCCCGCCGACCCGATCGACGTACTCTCGAAGGTGGGCGGCTTCGACATCGCGGCGATGTGCGGCTTCTACCTGGGGGCCGCGGCCTCGAAGGCGCCGGCGCTCCTCGACGGGGTCATATCCTGCACGGCGGCCCTGTGCGCGGCGCGCCTGTGCCCCAACGCCTTGGGCTACCTCGTGGGCACCCACGCATCAAGTGAACCCGCAAGCCAGGAGCTCCTTCGCGAGCTCGGCATAAAGGCACCCCTCGACGCAGGCATGCACTTGGGCGAGGGCGCGGGCGCCATGGCGTATCTGCCCCTTCTGGATTCTGCGCTGCGCGTGTACCGGGATGGGAAGACGTTCACGGCGACTGGCATGGCTGCTTACGAGCATTTCGAGGCTGGGAAATGACGGTGACGTTCGTTATCGGCGCCGGCGCGAGCGGCAAGAGCGCCTATGCCGAGTCCCTGTGCCTTGGGCACGACGGCCCCCGCGTGTACCTGGCAACGATGGAGCCCTTCGGGGAAGAGGGCGCCCGCCGCATCGCGCGCCATCGGGCGCTGCGCGAGGGCAAGGGGTTTTCCACCCTCGAGCGCACGCGTGACGT
This sequence comes from Collinsella sp., assembly GCA_048375035.1. GTDB lineage: Bacteria > Actinomycetota > Coriobacteriia > Coriobacteriales > Coriobacteriaceae > Collinsella. The sequence continues at coordinate 39,572 of DBGEDL010000086.1, read as the reverse complement.
GGGCGCCGCAGTGTCCGGGCTTCCGCGCGGCTGCACGCTTCTTTTGGAGGACGTGGGCAACCTGGTTGCGAACGAGCTCTTCGCGGAAGGCGGCTTGTCCCCACGTGACCCCGACGCTACGGCGCGCGAGGTGCTCGGAGACATCGAACGGCTTGTTCAGGCGGCTGCGTATACGGTGGTGGTCTCCGTCGACGTGTTCGGCGATGGGATGCGCTACGATGAGGGGACCGAGGCATGGAGGCGCGCGCTCGCGCGCGTGAACGCGGGTGTGGCGGCGCTGGCCGACCGCGCAGTCGAAGTGGTATGCGGGATTCCCGTGTGGTTGAAAGGCGAAGGACCTACAAGGTGAAGATAGCAGAGGCAATCTGCGCGGCGTTCGGAACGTTCTCGCGCATCCCCGTCCCGAAATCGGCCTGGACCGATTTCGGGTCAACCCATGCGCTTGCCGCGTTTCCCCTGGTGGGCCTCGCGGAAGGCTTCCTCATGACGGCGTGGGGGCACGTGGCGAACCTGCTCGGCGTGCCCGCGACCATCGTCGCGGCCGTGCTCGTGGCGTTGCCTGTGGCGGTGACGGGAGGCATCCACCTAGACGGGCTCTGCGACACCTCCGATGCGCTTGCAAGTTGGGCCCCGCGCGAGCGAAAGCTCGAGATCATGCACGACCCGCGGGCGGGCGCCTTCGGGGTCATCGGTGTTGTCGTGTACCTTATTCTGCAGTTTTCCCTGTTCACCGCGCTGCCGCTTACGGCGGGGGCGTTCCTCGCGCTTCTGTGCTCGCTCGTGTTCTCCCGCGCGCTTTCGGGGCTCGCCGTAGAATGCTGGCCTGCCGCGCGGGCGGACGGCATGGCCGCGGGACTCTCGCCTGCTAAGAAGCGCGCGGCGATCGTCGTGCCGCTTTGCGCTTTCGCTGCGGCTTCGGCTGCAGGGATGGTCGCGTGCGCTCAGGCCGTCGGCGCCCTTATGGCGGTGGCGGGGCTTTTGGCGCTCGCGTGGTACCGTCATGTTGCCCTGTCCCGCTTCGGCGGGGTGACGGGGGATTTGGCCGGATGGTTTCTGCAATGGGCCGAGCTCGCGATGCTTGCCATGCTGGTGGCGGGGGGTATGCTCCTATGATTCTCGTGGTAGGCGGCGCGCATTCGGGGAAGAGGACCTTCGTGCGCGAAAAGCTCGGGTTCGCGGCGGACGATTTCGTCGACGCGGCGCAGCTTGCGGAGGGCGGCGTGCCCGCGGCTTTTGCCGGCCGTGTCGCGTACCGTGCTGAGGAACTCGTACGCGCGCTCGACGCTGACCGGGCGCTCGAGCGGCTGATTGGCTTCGACGCAGTGATTCTGCCCTTGGTCGGCTCGGGGGTCGTCCCCATGCGTGCGGAAGACGCCCAATGGCGCGAGCGCGCGGGGCGCCTGGGATGCGCGCTCGCTGCGCGCGCCGACGTCGTCGTGCGCATGACGTGCGGGATTCCCCAGGTCATCAAAGGAAACCTTGCCGATGCGCCTCGAGGTACGCAGGGCGCGGGCGCGCCTTTGGAGGTCGTCTTCGTGCGCCATGGTGCCACGGCGGGCACGGAAGACCATCGCTACAGCGGGGCGGGCACCGACGAGCCCCTGTCGAGCGCGGGCGAGCGCGCTTTGCGCGATCTCGCGTGCGATGGTGACGTGTTCCGTGTTATCACGAGCGGCATGGCCCGCACCGACCAGACGGCGCGCATCCTCTTCCCGAACGCGGAGCTTATGGCGTGCCCCGGTCTGCGCGAGATGGATTTCGGCGACTTCGAGGGGCGAAACGCCGCCGAGCTTAAAGAGGATGCGCGCTACCGCGCCTGGGTAGACTCCTGGTGCGAGACGCGCTGCCCGCATGGCGAGGGCAAGAGCGATTTCACCCGCCGCGTCGTCGCGGCGTTTCGGGAGGCGTGCGAATCGGAGCGCGCTCAGGGGAGTGGGCGCGCCGTCTTCGTCGTTCACGCGGGTACCGTGAAAGCGCTGCTCTCCGAGCTAGCTGTCCCAAAAATGGGATACTTCGACGTGCATACCGAGCCAGGCGGCGCATGGGCCGCCACCTGGGATGGACGCTGCCTTCGCGACGTTCGCCCCGCTTCGGGGGGCGATGCCCAGTGATGACGATTCTTGCCGTCGCCGCCGGGTTCGCGGCCGACCTTGTCTTCGGCGACCCGCGCTGGCTTCCCCATCCCGTCGTCGCCATGGGGCGCGCGATCACGTGGGCCGAAGGCCGCCTGCGGCGCGTATTCCCGCAAACGTCCGCGGGCACGCGCGCCGCAGGGCTTGTGCTCGCCGTGGCGCTTCCGCTTGCGTGTGGGCTTTTGACCTGGGGAATCCTGCATCTTTGCGGTATGGTTCACTCCGGCTTGCGCTTCGTGGCCGAGGCATGGGCGAGCTATCAGATTCTCGCGGCATGCGAGCTGCGCCGCCAGAGCCTGGCCGTGGCCCGCGCGTTCTCGAAGGGCGGCCTTGTCGCGGCGCGCGAAACAGTCGGGCTCATCGTGGGACGCGACACGTCTGTTCTCGACGAGCAGGGCGTCGCGCGCGCCGCTGTGGAAACGGTGGCGGAGAACGCGAGCGACGGCGTCATCGCGCCGCTTTTCTACCTTATGATCGGGGGTGCGCCCTTGGGTATGGCGTACAAGGCGGTGAACACGCTCGACAGCATGGTGGGCTACAAAAACGAGCGCTACATCGACTTCGGCTGCGCCTCGGCGCGCCTCGACGATGCGGTGAACTGGATTCCCTCGCGCTTATCGGCCCTGCTCATGATCGCCGTGTGCCCGATCGTCGGGCTCGACGCGCGCGGGGCGGCGCGCATCTGGCGCCGCGACAGGCGTCGCCATGCGAGCCCGAACGCGGCGCAGACCGAGTCGGCGTGCGCGGGCGCGCTCGGGCTGCGCCTGGCAGGACCCGCGGTGTATTTTGGCAAGCTCGTTGATAAACCGACGATAGGCGACGCGTCCCGTGAAATCGAGTGGGACGACATCGCCCGGGCGACGAGGCTCATGCTCGCCGCGTCCGTATGCGCGCTCGTCGTCTTCGGCGCCGCGCGCGCGGCGGTCGTGCTCGCCGTGGGGGCGATGGCATGAGGGAAGACCACGCCGCGCCCCGGGCTGCCGGGGGAATCCTGCGCGCCCGTACGCATGGGGGCAGCTCGCAATCGCTCGGCATCGCTTGCGAAGGGGGCGTCTCCGACCTCATTGACTTCTCGGTGAACGTGAATCCGGCAGGCCCCTCGCCGCGCGCCGTCGCCGCAGCTTGCAAGGCGCTTTCTCGAATCGACGCCTACCCCGATAGGGAAAGCCTCGCCCTCGTTCGCGCCCTAGCGCGCGCCCAGGGCATTCCCGAAGATACTATTGTTTGCGGCGCGGGCGCGTCCGACATCATCTGGCGGCTCGCCGCGGCGGTGCGCCCGAAACGCATCGTCGTGTGCGCGCCGACGTTCTCTGAATATGCGGAGGCGGCATCGTACTACGGCGCATGCGTGCAGGAGTTCCCGCTCTCCGAAGCGGATGACTTCGACGTGCCCGCCTCCTTCGCCCGCGCGATCGAGGGGCCGGGAGACGTGGCGTACCTCTGCAATCCGAACAACCCGACGGGGCGCCTCGTCGACCCCCGCGTGATCGACGAGGCGGCTTGCCGCTGCGAGCAGGTGGGCGCGCTGCTCGTCGTGGACGAGTGCTTCCTCGGATTTGCGCCCGACGCCCGCGAAAGGAGCGTGGCCGCACGCGCCGCGTGTTCGCACCATGTGGCCGTGCTCTCCGCGTTCACCAAGCTCTACGGAATGGCAGGGTTGCGGTTGGGGTATCTGATCAGCGGAAACGCCCAACTCATCGAGGGGATTTGCCGGGCGGGGCAGGCGTGGCCCGTCTCCTCGGTCGCCGAGGCCGCGGGCATCGCCGCCCTGGAAGACGTCGAATACGTCTCGCGCACGCGCGATGTATTGGCGGGCGAGCGATCGTGGCTTTCCCACGAGCTCTCCTCGCTCGGGCTTTCCGTCGTGCCGTCGGATGCGAACTTCCTTTTAGTCCGCACGCCGGCGAAAGACATCCCCGAGCGCCTGTATAAACAGGGGGTTTTGGTCCGCACGTGCGACTCGTTTTCGGTACTGTCCCGTTTCTGGTGCCGCGTCGCGGTGCGCACGCGCAAGGAGAACGCCCGGCTTGCGATGGCGTTCAGCCGCGCGCTTCGGGCGGAAGGCGCATCGGGCGAAGGCGAACCCGACGAACGGGGCGGCGCTTCTTGCAGCGACGCTATGGCGGGCGCGGATGGCCGAGGCTCGGCGAAGGAGGTCGATACCCGTGGGTAGGGCGAAGCCCATCATGATCCAGGGCACCATGTCGAACGCGGGGAAGAGCCTGCTTGCGGCGGGGCTGTGCCGTGTGCTTTCGCAGGACGGCCATCGCGTGGCTCCCTTCAAGAGCCAGAACATGGCGCTCAACAGCGGTGTCACGGCCGATGGGCTCGAGATGGGGCGCGCCCAGATCATGCAGGCCGAGGCGTGCGGCATCGCGCCCGACGTGCGCATGAACCCCATCCTGCTCAAGCCCGAAAGCGACCACCGAAGCCAGCTCATCGTGGCCGGCAAGGCGCAGGGAGCCTTCGCTGCGAGGGACTACTTCGCGCGAAAGAAGGCGCTCATGCCGCAGATTTTGGAGGCGTTCGATTCGCTCGCGGAGGAAAACGACGTCATCGTCATCGAGGGCGCCGGCAGCCCCGTCGAAATCAACCTTGCCGAAAACGACATCGTCAACATGGGGCTCGCGCGCGCCGTGTCCTCCCCCGTGCTGCTCGCGGGCGACATCGACCCAGGTGGGGTGTTTGCCCAGCTCTACGGCACGGTCGCGCTCCTTGCGCCCGAGGACCGCACGCTTTTGCGGGGGCTTGTGGTGAACAAGTTCCGCGGCGATGTGGAAATCCTGCGCCCGGGTTTGGCCCCGCTCGAGAAGATGTGCGGGGTTCCCGTCGTGGGGGTCGTGCCGTATCTTACGCTCGACCTGGACGACGAGGACTCGCTCGCGCCGCGCCTATCTGCCCGCGAGGCGCACGGCGTCATCGACGTCGCCGTCGTGCGCCTTCCGCATCTGTCGAACTTCACCGACTTCGACCCGCTTTCGCGCGTGCCCGGCGTGGGCGTGCGCTACGTTTCCTCGACGACCGATCTGGGCCGGCCCGACCTGGTGGTGCTCCCCGGCTCGAAGACCACGCTCGACGACGCGCGCTGGCTTGCGGCTAGCGGCATCGGAGCCTGTGTACGCGCGCTTTCGGGCGCGGGCACGCCGGTGCTCGGCATATGTGGAGGCTACCAGCTTTTGGGAGACGAGCTTTCCGACCCGCACGGCAGGGAAGGCGCTGGCACCGCGCGCGGGCTCGGGCTCATCCCTGCAAGTACGGTGTCCAAGGAGGAAAAGCGCCTCGCCCAGTCGGAGCTGCGCATCACGGGCGCCCAAGGCGCGTTCTCGGTGTGGAACGGCATGACGGCGCGCGGGTACGAGATTCACGACGGCGAAACGACCGTCTCTTGCGCCCCTGCGGGCACGATTGGCGGCAAACCAGAAGGCGCGGCCTGCGGAAACGTGTTCGGAACCTATCTCCACGGCCTGTTCGACGAACCGGGGGTGGCGCTCGCCCTCGCACGCTCGCTCGCGCGCATGCGCGGCCTGCCCGAGAGCGTCGTGGGTGCTGCGGGCGCGGCGTCCGCGGCCGATCACCGTGCGCGCGAGTTTGACCGCCTGGCCGACGTCGTGCGCGAGGCGCTCGACATGGAGTATGTCTACCGCATTATCGAGGAGGGCGTATGATCCACGTGTATCATGGCGACGGCAAAGGCAAGACCACGGCGGCGATGGGCCTCGCCCTTCGCATGCTCGCCGCAGGCCGCCGCGTCGTCGTCGTGCAGTTCCTGAAAGACGGCGAAAGCGGGGAGGCGCGACTGCTCGCCGAGCATTTCGGCGTGCCCGTGTTCGCGGGGAAGGTGTCGGAAAAGTTTACCTGGTCCATGACGTCGGAAGAACTTGCCGCGACGTGCGAGCTGCACGATGGGAACCTTGCTTCCGCGCTCGCCGAGTTCGAGGGCGCGCAGGAGGGGCTGCTCGTGCTCGACGAGGCGCTCGACGCGCTTTCGAAGGGTCTTGTCGACGAGGCGCTCGTGGACCGCGCGCTCGATATGTCCGCGCGCGGCGTCGAAGTAGCGCTCACCGGGCGCGCGCCTTCCCGCAAGATCGTGGAGAAGGCCGACTACATAACCGAGATGCAGTGCGAGAAACATCCCTACGAGCAGGGGATATGTGCAAGGGAAGGAGTGGAGTACTAGATGGATTCCAAGGAGATGGCGCCCGGCGACATCGAGCGGCGCAGCTTTGAAATCATCACCGAAGAGCTCGGCGGCCGCACGTTCCCGCCGCTCGAAGAGCCCGTCGTGAAGCGCGTCATCCACACCACTGCCGACTTCTCGTACGCCGATTCCCTCGTGTTCACCCATGACGCCGCGCACTGTGCGCTCGACGCACTGCGCGCAGGGGCCACGGTGCTCACCGACACGAACATGGCGCTCGCAGGCATAAGCAAGCCCGCGCTCGCGAAGATCGGCTGCCAGGCCGTGTGCTATATGGCCGACCCGGATGTCGCCGCAACGGCGCGCGCCGCGGGCACGACTCGCGCCGTTGCGAGCATGGACAAAGCTTGCGGCATCGAGGGTCCGCTCATCGTGGCCGTCGGCAACGCTCCCACAGCACTTCTGCGCCTCGCCGAGCTCATGGACGCGGGGAAGATCGCGCCCGCGCTCGTCGTTGGGGTGCCGGTTGGGTTTGTGAACGTGGTCGAGGCGAAAGAGGAGCTACTCGCGCGACGCGTGCCGGCCATCGTCGCGAGGGGTCGCAAGGGCGGCTCGACCGTGGCGGCCGCCATTATGAACGCGCTGCTCTACCAGATCACGCGCCCAGGCGGCCCGAAGTGACGGCGCCCGCATCCGCGCCGGCGCTGCGCATCTTCGCCGGCACCACCGAGGGCCGCCTCCTGTGCGAATGGGCGAGCGGGGCGGGAATCCCCGCCCGTGCCTACGCGGCAACCGAGTACGGAGGCGAGCTTTTGGGCGAGCTTCCGGGCATCGAGGTGCATGCGGGTAGGCTCGACGAGGCCGACATGGAGCGTGAGCTTTCCGGCGCGCGCATCGTCGTCGACGCCACGCACCCCTTCGCTACGCTCGCAAGCGGCAACATCCGGGCCGCTTCGCTCGCCGTGGGTGCACGATGCCTGCGCCTTACGCGCCCGGTCGAGGCGCTGCCCAAAGGCGTCGTGTCGGTCGCGTCGATCGCCTGCGCGGCGCGCTTTCTCTCCGAGAACCCGGGTCGCGCGCTTCTCACGACGGGGAGCAAGGAGCTTGCTCCCTACACGCGCGTCGCCGATTTCGCGGAGCGCTTCTTCGTGCGTGTGCTCCCTCTGCCCGGTGCTATAACGAAGTGCATCGACGCGGGGTTTTCGCCGTCGCACGTCATCGGCATGCAGGGGCCCTTCACCCGCGAGCTCAACGAGGCGATGCTTCGGCAGGTGGGCGCCCAGTGGCTTGTGACCAAGGACTCGGGAACCGTAGGCGGCACGGCCGAGAAGATCGCCTCCGCGCGCGACGTGGGAGCGCGCTGTATCGTGGTCGCCCGTCCCGCCGAGGGAGGCGGGGCCCTTTCGCTTAGGGAAGTGGAAGACGCGCTCTTACGGGAGTTCGCGCGCTAGGCGCTCGCCGCGCATGCGTGCCCTCCCGCCTGCGAGGAGGAGTGCCCCGAGCAAGCTCGACCCGTACAAGCCTGTCATCCGCCAATCGCTCGAGGACGACGCACGGAACTGGCGCAAGCAGCCCTTCAATAAGTTGCGGTGAAATAGCGTCTGTTTGCTGCTAAATAGCATATTCAGTCCCTAATTCACCGCAACTTGTTGGTGGTGGCTTACTGGTAGCGTAGGCATTCCACCGGGTCGAGCTTTGCTGCACGGCGAGCGGGGTAGAAGCCAAAGATTACGCCGATGCCGACCGATACGGCAAACGCGATCAACACTGTTGTAATGGAGAAGCTTGGCGTGATCGTCCCGGTAGCTCCAAACTCGCTCATGATGCCCGAGCTTGCGGCAAAGAACGTGAGTCCCCATGCCAGCAGATAGCCAATCAGGACACCCTACAGTCCGCCGGTGACGCACAGCGCCGAGGACTCGGCCAAAAACTGCGCGGTGATATCGCGACGACTTGCGCCCAGGGCACGGCGAATGCCGATCTCACGGATGCGCTCAGTCACGTTGGTGAGCATCATATTCATAATGCCGATACCGCCGACAAGCAGCGAGATGCTGGCGACAGCGCCCATGATGAGCGAGAACGCGCCCATAAAGGAGTTGAGTGCATCGATGGCGCTTTTCATGGAGGTCGCCGATACACTGTCGTACTCATCATCCTCCGCGATGCCCTTCATTGCGTGCACCTTGGACTCGATGGTCTTACAAAGCTCGTCCATGTCTGTGCCCTCGGCGGCAAGAGCCGTCACGCTGGGGAATGAAGGATTTTCGTCGCCAAACAGGCCTGAGATGGTTTCGCGCGGCATATACAGCGTGAGCGAGCCCATGGAGTCGTTGCCGCCATCAATCACACCTACAATCTGCACCTCGCCGTTGGACACCTTGATGGTTTTCCCCAGCGCATCCTGTTCGTTGCCGTAAAGCTGATCGGCGCCGCCGCGGCTGATGAGCGCCACGCGCGAGCCTGATTGGGACTCGGCCTGGGAATAGGTGCGCCCCGCAACGAGCTTGCTGGCCCCCACGGCGTCGAGCATGTCGCTATCGACACCCTGTGCCATGACGGTATAGCTTTTATCGCCGGTCTTGTACTCGGTGTACGCGCTGTCGACAATGCCAATCTGCTCTATCTGCGGCACCAGTTTTTGAAGCTTCTCGATGTCCGACTCGGTGAGTTCTTGCGACGAATAGATTTGCACCATGCGTGCCGCATTGAGGCCCAGACTGTTGACCAGGCTGTTTTGGATGCCGCCGATGAGCGACGTCATGGCGATAACCGAGGCGATGCCGATGACAATGCCCAGGATGGTGAGCAGGCTGCGCCCCTTGTTGGCTTCGAGCGAGTGAAGGGCTTCCTGGATGAGATCGCAGGCGCTCATGCCACCACTCCTTTCGGCGGGTTGGCGGAGGCGGAAATCATGGGCAGGTTATCTACAGCGCTGCGTAGGGTCCGCGGTGCATGTGGAATATACGCGCCGTCGTGAATGCGACCGTCGCGGATGGTCACGGCACGGTCGGCCTCGGCGGCGATGCCGGGGTCATGTGTGATAAGCACGATGGTTTTGCCGCGCTCCTGAAGTCTATGGAAGGTCTCCATCACAAGCGCTCCGGTGGCGGAGTCAAGGTTTCCCGTCGGCTCGTCGGCCAGAATGATGGGCGGGTCATTGACGAGGGCGCGTGCGATGGCGACACGCTGCATCTGGCCGCCCGAGAGCTCGGATATGCGGTGGTCCCAGTGGTCAACGGGCAGCGTGACAGCCTGCAGCGCGTGCACGGCGCGCAGTTCGCGCTGGCTACGGGGCACATTGGTGTAGGCCAGCGGCAGCATGACGTTTTCGATAACCGACAGGCGCGGCAGCAGGTTGAAGCTCTGAAAGACAAAGCCAATGCTCAGGGCGCGAACTTCGGTGAGCTCGTCATCATCGAGCTCGGCCACGTTGACCCCTTGCAGGTAATAGTCGCCTGCCGTCGGCTTATCCAGGCAGCCTAGGATGTTCATGAGCGTTGATTTGCCCGAACCCGAGGGGCCAGTGATAGCGACGAATTCGCCGGGATTTACCGCCAGGCTCACGTTGTGCAGGATGTGGGCGCAACCTGCCTCGCTCTCAAAGATGCGGTGCACGTTGCGGATGTCGATAACGGGACGCATTACATGTCCTCATCGGCAGACATACTGCCCGAATCCGCGCTGTAGCCGCCGTCAGCCGTTGCGTCCGCTCCGGTGTCCATGACGAGGGCGTCACCATCGCGCAGCTTGGTAACCGGCACGTTGGGGTTGATCTCGTTGCCCTGGTCGTCGCGCTTGACCTGTGTCTTGCCGACTACGGTTTCGTTGTCGTTTTGCGTCACGACGGTCACCTTGACGCGGCGGGTTTGCTTGCCCTCGTCATCGGTTGCCACGTTGACGTAATAGTGTTCGCCGTCTTCGGTCATGAGCGCCATCGTCGGCACCATCACCACGTCGTCGAGCTGCTCGGTCACCACCGAGACCTCGGCCGTCATGCCCGGCTTCAGGCGCGCGTCGGGCGCCTCGATGAGGATGTCGACGTTAAAGGTCATGCTGCCGCCGCCGTTGGCGGCGTCGGAGTTTGCCACCGACGCGATAGCCGTGACGGTTCCCTGGCTCACGATATCGGGAAACGCGGGATACGTGACGTTGGCGCTCTGCCCAACGGCGATCTTGGCGATGTCCTTTTCGCCCACCTGCACGGTCACCTTCATCTTGGATAGGTCGGCGATCTGCATGCACTGCTTGCCGCCGCTCGTATCGCTTTCGCCCATGATCATGCCGCCTGTTACCGTGGCGCCCACCTTGGCGTTAAGCTCCACGATGCTACCCGAGCTCGGGGCCGTGACCGTGCGACTGGCGGCCTTGGCGTTCGCCTGGTCTAGGTTTGCCTGGGCCGAAGCGAGGCTGCGCTGCGCGGCCGATACGGCGTTCGTGTCCGCTGATGCGTCAGAGACGCCAGCCGCTGCGGAAGCTCCATCGACGTCCGTCGTTGGGGTGGCCTGCGCGACAGCGGCGGCTTTCTGCGCGTTGGTGAGGTCTTCCTGGGCGGCTGCAACTGCACGCTGCGCCTCGGCAACGTTGCGATCGAGCTCGTCGTTTTTAATGGTCATAAGCACGTCGCCCTCGCTGACGGATTGGCCTGCCTGCACGTTGATCGAATCGACCGTGCCGTCGACAGAAGGGGAGACCACTGAGGACGAAATGGGTTTGAGCTGGCCTTTCGCCTCGACCGTTGTGGTAAACGTGCCCTCGGTCACCATGTCGGTCACAGGCCCGCTAGCTCCCTGTGGCTGCGCATTGAGAACCAGGGTAGCGACAATGGCAATGAGCGCGATGGCACCTACGACGCCGGCGGCAATACCGCGTCGAATCAGCTTTTTGCGTCGACGTTCGGCGCGTTTTGCCTTGAGCTTGGCATATGCCTCTTCATCGGAAATCTCGACTGTATCGTTCGTGCGTCCGCTCTGCTTGTCGGTGTGCGCGTTTGTAATCAGAGGAATCGTTTCGGTGGCATCTTCGGGCGTGCGCTCGGTATCATCCGCGCCCGGGGTGATGGTGGGGACATTCGGCATAGCGTCTCCTTTATAGAAAGAACCTCGATAATTATATGCGCCCACCGGTTGGGGCGGGCGCATAGGACGGTTTCTTTCGGAACTGTTAGATTGGTCGCAGCGGTTCCACGTTGTAGGAATGCGCGCGTTGCACTACGAGTGGACAACCACGCACAGGCCGACTTTGATGCAGTCGTGAAGTGCCTTGGCGTCTGCCAGGCGCAGGTTGATGCAACCGTGGCTGCCGCACCACTTGTACGACTCGGCATTATCGAAGCTCTTGTCGTTTTGCCAGGTGGCATCGTGGAAGCCGATCATATTGCCCTCGAACGGCATCCAGTAGCTCACCGGGCTTTCGTATTTGGGCTTACCGGTCTCGGGGTCCTTGGCTCCGATCAGGGTACTGCCGCCGTCGTTGCTGTTGATCTGCCACACGCCTTCGGGGGTGGCGTCCTCGCCCGGCTTGCCCGAGATAAAGTTGGCCTCCCAAACGATATTTCCGCTCTCGTCATAGTAGCGCGCGTGCTGTTCGGACAAGTCGACGTCGATATACGCCTTCCAGTCGGGCTCTCCCTTTGCGGTAAAGGTGTCGGCCTTCTGGGAGTACTTGATCTCGATTTCTCCGGTCTGCTTGTTGTTAATGGCGTCCTCGACCTGCTTGGCGAGCGAGCTGCTGTCGATGGACCAACCAAAGTCACCGCCTTCGACGGCGCACTGCTTGCCATCGGCGCGCGTCCACCAGCGAGTGGAGCCCACGGTATTAAAGCCGTTGGCGAGCTCGGCTGCCCAGCTGCTGATCTGTGACGTATCGAGCGTGGGGCTGGCCGGATCGGCAAAGCTGATCCACTGTAAGACGGAGCTGCCATCAACCTTGCCGGCATCCTCGCCGTTGAGCTTGAGGGTCACGTTGACGCCCAGGAAGTTGTTGGCGGCATCGCATGCGGCCTGAATCTGATCATCGGTCAGCGTTCCATTGAGCGGCTCATAGGCATCGTTGCCGAGCTTGGAAAGATCAACGGTCTCGGCCAGCGAGGCAAGCTCGAGCTCGGCATATTTAATGACATGCTCGCGGTTGAGTTTTTCGTTGGAGCGCGCCTTCTCGACGGTAAACTTGCCGGCCTGCTCGTCATAGGAGCTATTTGCCTCGAACGTGCCCGAACGGCCCTCGTTAAACTCGTCGATGGCGGCGCCCAGATCCTTCTCAAACTGCTTTTGGTCAAAGGTGTCGGAGAGCATGGACAGGTCGACGTCTTGATCAAGATCGACTTCGTTGGAGGTAGCGGTTGTTTTGGTCTTGCCGCTTAAGGATTCCACAAGCCGGACCGGCCATACAAAGGCTTCGTTGTGGCTGATAATCTCTTTTGCGGCAGCTTCGCCGTCGACAATGGGCTCATCGGACTCGGGCTGATAGGTCCAGCTAAAGTCATCGCCTGTCACGGTGAGCTTATAGTGCTTCCATGCCGAGTTGACCTTGGTGGCGGCAGACGAAGCGTTGGAGAACGAGACGTCGACGCCGGCGATGGTGGTGTTGGGGTAGGCTACCTGCGAAAATGCTACGACGCCTACGATATAGACAATGACGATTAGACCCAGGACGACAAAGAGCGTCGTCTTTTTGCCCGACTTATTGTTGCCGGCGGACTTGCGCGCGGGGCCGCGATCGCCTCGAGCGTGCGTGGGGGGGTGCTTGGGCGCATTACCGTTTGCCTGGTGCTGCTGACGTTGTTGACGCTGCTGTCGCTGTTGGTTCGGGCGTTGGGAAGCGTTTGCCGCACCACGCTGCTGACCGTGGCTCGGCGCGATAGGACGCGGCGACTGAACGCCGCCGGTGTGCCTGCTCGGCTGCTGCGGATCGGGAATCAGTTGAGTTCGATCGTTTTGCGACATCGTATGCATATTCTTCGTTTTTCGCCTTGCGGTTCATCGTGATTTTACTGGGCTTGCATTATAGCGATTGCCCTACTGTTTGTGGTACGGAAACGGTGGCATTCAAAAGAGGTGGGACATTTGTCCCACCTTTGAGTCATTCTTTGCCGTTATCCGCACACACCGCATTTTGCACAGGCCGAAAGTGCGGCCGGAGCCTGCGCGATGCCGCCCTTTGCCGTCTCGCGCAGCGTGGCCGGCAACGCGTGGCCCACCGAGAGCATGACGTGTGCCATTTGGTCAAACGGCACCAGACTCTTAATGCCGGCGAGGGCGAGTTGTGCCGAGCTAAAGGCCGCTGCCACGCCGATGGCGTTGCGGTTTTGGCAGGGCACCTCCACGAGGCCGCCTACGGGGTCACAAACGAGGCCCAGCAGGTTACTCAGTGCGATGGAGCTGGCATCGAGCGCCTGCTCGGGCGTGCCGCCGAGCATCTGCACCAGCGCGGCGGCTGCCATGGCGGCGGCGCTTCCGACCTCGGCCTGACAGCCGCCCTCGGCGCCGGCAACGCAGGCGCTTGTGGTGAGGTTGAGGCCGATTGCGGCGGCGCAGTAGAGGGCATCCATGACCTGCTCGTCGTCGAGCTGCAGGCGATCGGCGAGTGCCAGCACGCAGCCGGGCACAACACCCGCGGAGCCTGCCGTGGGGGCGGCGACGATCACGCCCATGGTGGCGGAGCGTTCGAGCACGGCCATCGCGCGGGCCACGGCGTCGGTCTGGACGGCGCCCATCAGGCTTATGCTCAGATCGTTTCGGCTGGTGGCATCGACAAGCTTTGCCTCGCCGCCGATGAGGCCGCCGAGCGAGCGCTGTGGATTGGAAATGGGGGCTGTGGTCTCTTCGCGCATGACGTCGAGTACGCGGCGCATGGCGGCGACGGCGTGGGCCTCGCCGGTCAGACGCGCCTCACGAACGGCCATGACGGCGCCGATGCTGAGCCCCATTTCCTCGCACGCATCGAGCAGCTGCTCGCCGTCGTCGAAGATTTCCTTGGCCGAGACGCCGGGAGAGAGCGACGAGGCAGAACCGGGGAGCTCGATAAAGGTCGCGTAATCGACATTGTCGAGCTTGCGCAGCATGGGGACGACGGTGTCGTCGGGCGCGCCGTCGGTCTCAAAGACGGAGTAGGCCTGGCCGCCCACTTCGGTGCGGTAGGTGCGGCAGAAGGCGATGTTTACGTGGGCGTAGGCGAGCAGGTTGGTGAGCGCGGCGAGCACGCCGGGGACGTCCTTGTGCGCCACGAAGAGCGTGGAATACATGCCTGAGATGTCGACGCCGACGCCGTTAATGCGGCTGATGCGCATCTTGCCGCCGCCCAGGCTCTCGCCGCGGACCTGTGCCGTGGCGCCCGTGTCGTCGACCATTTCGATGTCGACGGTGTTGGGGTGGATGGAGGCGTCGTCGCCCTTGATGTCAAAGTGATATTCGAGGCCCTGCTCGCGTGCGAGGTCGAAGGCCTGCTTGATGTTCTCGTCATCGGTGTCGAGGCCCAGAATGCCCGCGACGAGAGCGCGGTCGGTGCCGTGGCCGCGGTAGGTGTGGGCGAAGGAGTTCCACAGGCCAAAGGTGACTTTGGTGATGCGGCCTTCCAGCAGGCTGGCGGCAACTTGTACGCAGCGCAGGGCGCCGGCGGTGTGCGATGAGCTGGGGCCGACCATGACGGGGCCCAAGATCTCGAATGCCGAGGTCGTAGCTAGTGTTTGTGGCTTGCCTGCCATATGCGCTCCTGTTCTATCCCATCGTCCCGAGGGGCGGGGCATACTCTGTCCCGCCGTTCCGAGGGCTTTAGTATTTGGTCGCCTGCTCGGACAGTCCTGCTCGCACGGAGGCCACATTAAGTGGCCTCCGGCTCGTGCGGAACTCGCGATCGACCAAATACTAAAGCCCTCGGAACTTAGGATACATGGTTGGAGTCGCTCTGCTGCGAAATTTATCGGCCTATGACCTATTCCATGTCCCAGGTCGGCTCATCTTCACCATCTTTAAATAAAAAAGAAGTACCGGTTGGAGCCGGTACTTCTTTTGGTGCGTTGTTTCTTGGCTGTAGCTTTTGCCGTTAGCTTACAGGCCGCAGGCTGCTTTGAGTTCTTCGACTCGGTCGGTCTTCTCCCAGGTGAAGTCGGCGTCTTCGCGGCCGAAGTGACCGTAGGCTGCCGTCTTTTCGTAGATGGGGCGGCGCAGGTCCAGGTCGCGGATGATTGCGCCCGGGCGCAGGTCGAAGGTCTTCTCTACGGCCTCAACGATCTTGTCCTCGGCGACCTTAGCGGTACCGAAGGTGTCGACCATGATTGAAAGGGGCTTGGAAACGCCGATGGCGTAGGCAAGCTCGACTTCGCAGCGGTCGGCCAGGCCGGCGGCGACCACGTTCTTGGCGACCCAGCGCGCGGCGTATGCGGCGGAGCGGTCAACCTTGGTGCAGTCCTTTCCGCTAAAGGCACCGCCGCCGTGACGGCCGTAGCCGCCGTAGGTGTCGACGATGATCTTGCGGCCGGTGAGGCCCGTGTCGCCCATGGGGCCGCCCACGACAAAGCGACCGGTGGGGTTCACGTAGATGTCCGCGTTGTCCCACGGCATGTTCTCGGCGGCCATGACCGGGGTGATGACGTGCTCGATGAGGTCGGCCTT
Source organism: Collinsella sp. (assembly GCA_048375035.1). Classification (GTDB taxonomy): domain Bacteria; phylum Actinomycetota; class Coriobacteriia; order Coriobacteriales; family Coriobacteriaceae; genus Collinsella. Next base: position 23,694 of record DBGEDL010000086.1, on the reverse strand, counting down.
GATCTTGCCCATGTCCTCGATCTCGGCGGCGTGCTGCGTGGAGATGACGATGGTCGTGACCTCGACGGGCTTGCCTTCCTCGTAGCGCACCGTGACCTGGGTCTTGCCGTCGGGACGCAGATAGGCGAGGGTACCGTCGTGACGCACGGCGGCCAGGCGCTCGGCTAGGCGGCTTGCCAGGTAGTGTGGCATGGGCATGAGGGTCTTGGTCTCGTTGGAGGCATAACCGAACATCATGCCCTGGTCGCCGGCACCGATCAGGTCGATCGGGTCGGTGGTAGCGCCGGTCTGGGTCTCGAAGGACTCGTCAACGCCCTGGGCGATATCGGGTGACTGTTCGTGGATGAGGCTCATAACGCCGCAGGTGTCGCAGTCAAAACCGAACTTGGCACGGTTGTAGCCAATGCGGCGGATAACACCGCGGGCGATTTCCTGTACGTCGACGTAGGCCTGGGTGCGAATCTCGCCGGCGACGATGACGGTGCCGGTGGTCACGAGGGTCTCGCAGGCGCAGCGGACGTTCTCCACGTTGGCAGGCACGCCGTTGGGGGCGATGTAACCCTGCTCCTGGAGCTCTATTTCTTTGGCGAGGATTGCGTCGAGGACGGCGTCGCTGATCTGGTCAGCGATCTTATCGGGATGACCTTCGGTCACCGACTCCGACGTAAAAACAAAGGACCCGTGTTGGGGCGGGATGGAACGAAGTTCTTCTGACATGATTGTCCTTTCAAAAAAGTGTCCCGGCGACCGTTACCATTCCGCCGGGCTCTCTATGCAAGGGCACATCATAGCGCGTAAATCAAACATTCACACCCTTTCCGCACCTACTCATTGGGGACAGACTTAAATGACCAGCCTTACCTAAGTGCCGACAGGTTGCCCAAAGACTGGTCATTTAAGTCTGTCCCCAATGAGTAGGTCGGTGCCCTTTGTGCGGAGGTTGCTTTGATGCTTTATACTGGTGCGGTTAGACATCCATCCTGCAATCGAGGAGATTTCCATGGCATCAGACGTTCGCGTCCGCTTTGCACCCTCACCGACGGGCAAGCTGCACATCGGCGGCGCCCGCACCGCTATCTATAACTGGGCTTTCGCCCGTGCTAACGGCGGCTCGTTCATCCTGCGCATCGACGACACCGACCCCACCCGCTCCACCGACGAGAACACGCAGATCATCCTGCGCGCCATGCGTTGGCTGGGCCTGGACTGGGACGAGGGTCCCGAGGTGGGCGGCGATTTTGGCCCCTACGCCCAGACTGAGCGCTTGGACCTGTACAAGCAGGCCGCCCAGAAGCTTTGGGACGAGGGCAAGGTCTATCCCTGCTTCTGCACCAAGGAGCAGCTCGACGCCGACCGCAAGGCCGCGCAGGAGCGCAAGGACCCCTTCCAGGGCTATCAGCGCCGTTGCCGCGATCTTGATCCCGAGGAGGCCCGCCGTCGCATCGAGGCCGGCGAGTCCTACGTCCTGCGTATTAAGGTGCCCGAGGACCGCGGCGACGTCGTCATCCACGACGCCGTCCACGGCGAGGTGACCTTCGACGCCAAGGAGCTCGACGACTTTGTCATCTTCCGCTCCGATGGCACGCCCACGTATAACTTCGCGACCGTCGTCGACGACGCCATGATGAAGATCACCCATGTCATCCGCGGCGACGACCACCTGTCCAACACCCCGCGTCAGGTCATGGTCTACGAGGCCCTCGGCGCTCCCGTGCCCACGTTCGCTCACATCTCCATGATCCTGGGCGCCGACGGCAAGAAGCTCTCCAAGCGCCACGGCGCCACCTCGGTGAAGGAGTACCGCGATGCCGGTTACCTGTCCGACGCCTTCGTCAACTATCTGGCGCTGCTCGGCTGGTCGCTCGACGGCGAGACCACGATCATCCCGCGCGAAGTCCTTGCCAGCAAGTTCTCGCTCGACCGCATCTCCAAGAACCCGGCGACCTTCGACCCCAAGAAACTCGACTGGGTCAACGCCGAGTACATCAACGGCATGTCCGATGCCCAGTTTGCCGACGAGATCATGGTCCCCGAGCTGCACGAGGCGGGTCTCATCGAGGGCAACGTCGAGTACGGCGAGGACTGGATCGACGCGCTTGCCGCCATCGTCAAGCCGCGCACCAAGATGCCGGCCGACGCCGTGACCGTCGCCGCTCCCATCTTCGCTACGGCCGAGACGCTCGAGTATGACGAGAAATCCGTCAACAAGGGCCTGGCTAAGGAAGGCATGGGCGCCATTCTGGATGCCGCCAAGGCCGCGCTCGAGGGCGTGGACAAGTGGACTGTCGAGGCCATCGACGCCGCGCTTGAGCCGCTGCCCGAGCAGATGGACCTCAAGAAGCGCGTGGTGTTCCAGGCCGTGCGTGTTGCCGTCTGCGGCAACATGGTGAGCCCTCCGCTGGGCGAGACCATGGCGCTCGTCGGCCGCGACGACTGCCTGGCGCGCATCGACCGCGCCCGCACGATGGCGCTGTAATCGCTGCGCAAACGTTTGTATCCGAGCCCCGTTCACCCGAGCGGGGCTCTTGTTTCTGTTCCGATGAGTGGGTTGCTGGGACAAAATAATCAGTAGTGTTTGTCCCATGTTCGAGCGACGCAACGATTTCGACACTCGTATCGGCCATGGGACAAACACTACTGATTATTGTGTCCCACCCCCTTCAGGTCCGTTCGTTAGAGGTGGTGTATGGCTCAACAACTGTCGCTGTTTGGTTCGCCGGAACCGGAGGAGACTCCGGCGGCGCCGGCATCCGCTGCTGCCCCGGCCAAGCCCGAGCCTACGCCCGACCCCATCGCCGCCTACGTAAGCGTGGTCCTCGACATTCCCACTCGTGCGCTGTCCGAGCCGTTTGCCTACGGCATTCCTCAGTCTCTTGCCAACGAAGCCCAGATCGGCTCCACCGTTCTAGTTCATTTTGGCAACCGTGCGGCCGCGGGCTATATCGTAGACATTGCGTCTGAGCTGGGCGAGCTGCAAGGCAACAACGCCCTCGACCCCTCGCGCATCAAGCCCATCGAGGCCATCCTCAGCAAACCGCTCTTTACCGCCGAGGCTGCCCGTATCGCACGCTGGATGAGCCGCGAGTACGTCGCAACGCTTTCTGAGTGCCTGCGCCTGTTCTTGCCCCCGGGCGGCAGCCCGCGTGTGGTCAAGGGCGACGACGGCGTATGGACGGTTGAACGTCCCGCCGTCAAGCCTATCCAAAACCGTTGGGTCATGCTCACGCCCGAGGGCTTTGACTATACGCCGCCCAAGACCGCCGTTCGCCAGCGACAGCTCATTGAGGCGCTCCAGTGCGGACCGGTCACGACGCGCGACCTCACCCTGCTCTACAACAGTATGTCGGCGACCATCAAGGCACTCGAAAAACGCGGCGTCGTGGTGGTGGAGGAGCGCCGTGCCTGGCGCGGTTGCAGCGAGCAGACCACGCTGTCCTCGGCAAGCGGCAAGGCGCCGGTCTCCCTTACCAACGGCCAGCAACAGGCACTCGCGCAGATTGAGCGCGCCCGTCTGGACGCTCATGGCGACGTCGTGCTGGTCGATGGCGTCACCGGCTCCGGCAAAACCGAGGTTTACCTTTCGGCGATTGAGCGCGTGCTGGCAGCCGGCCGCTCGGCCTGCGTGCTCGTGCCCGAGATCTCGCTGACGGCCCAGACCGTCGGCCGCTTCCGCTCGCGCTTTGGCGAGACGGTCGCCGTGTTCCATTCGCGCCTTTCGGCCGGCGAGCGCCTGGACCAGTGGGATATGGTTGCTAGCGGGGCCGCTCGTGTTGTCGTGGGAGCCCGTTCGGCGCTTTTCTGCCCGCTCAGTGATCTCGGTCTCATCATCATCGACGAGGAGCACGAGACCAGCTACAAGCAGGGCTCCAGTCCGCGCTACCACGCGCGCGAGGTAGCGGCCGAGATGGCGCGCCGCTACCGCTGTCCGCTCGTGTTGGGCACCGCCACGCCTTCTACTGAGGCCCTCGACCGCTGCCGCCGTGGCTCGTATAACGGTGCCACCTGGATGCGCGTCGAGATGCCCGAGCGCCCGGGGCACGCTGTGCTGCCTACGGTTCGAATCGCCGACCTGCGCCGTGAGTTTTCTCACGGCAGCCGCTCCATGTTCTCAAAACCGCTGATGGAAGGCCTGGAGCGTGTGGTCGAACGCCGCGAGAAGGCCGTGCTGTTGCATAACCGCCGTGGCTTTGCGCCATTCCTGATGTGCCGTGAGTGCGGCTGCGTCCCCACCTGCAACCACTGCTCCACCGCGCTTACGTATCACGAGCGCACGCACACGCTGCAGTGCCATACCTGCGGGTCGTCCTGGCGCGTGCAGCCGTATCCCGCGCCCACGAGCCGTTGCCCCAAATGTGGCAGTCGCTACCTGGCAAAAATGGGTCTGGGCACTCAACAGATCGAGGACGCGCTGCATCAGATGCTTCCCGAGGACGTCGCCATTATTCGCATGGATGCCGATTCCACGCGCGGCAAGGATGCGCACAAAAAGCTGCTCGAGCAGTTTGATGCCGCCGATTGCGCAGTACTGCTGGGAACTCAGATGATCGCAAAAGGCCTCGACTTTCCCGAGGTCACGCTCGTGGGCGTGGTCAATGCCGACTTCGCCCTCAAGCTGCCGGACTTTCGCGCAGGGGAGCGCGCCTACGACCTGCTGGAACAGGTGGCGGGCCGTGCCGGTCGCGGCGATCGCCCCGGCGAGGTCATCATCCAGACCTACCTGCCCGAGGATCCGGTCATTCGCGCCGTCGCTGAGCACGATCGCTCTATCTTTACCGACTACGACCTGGACCAGCGTCGCGACGCGCTCTATCCGCCGTTCGTGCGTCTGGTTAACATCCTTGTGTGGTCGGCGACACGAGACGACGCGCAGGACTACATCGGGCGCATCGCGAAGCTTCTCAAACGCCGCTGGCATGCCGCTGCGCCCGACTTTTTGCGGGCGGGGAGCGCTGTGCCGCAGGTGCTGGGCCCGGCTTCGTGTGTAATCGAGAGAGCCAAGGACCGTTACCGCTTCCATCTGCTTGTGAAGTCGCCGGTAGGGTACCATGTCTCTGATGATATCGACGCCTGCCTCAAAGAGGTGGGCTCCGTGCGCGGCGTGAGCGTGAGCGTTGACGTCGATGCCTATGATTTGATGTAACAACCCGAAAGGATGGCCATGGAAGCCAACGGAATCGTACTGTCGCCCGACCCTCGCCTGCGCCAGGAGTGCGCCGTCATCGAAGAGATCACCCCGGCGATCGAGGCACTTGCCGAGAAGATGAAGAAGATGATGTTCGAGAACGGCGGTTGCGGCCTGGCTGCCCCGCAGATCGGCGAGCTCATTCAGCTCGTTACCATCGACTGCGACTATAGCGACAAGAACGACTACGACCCGTACGTGCTCATCAACCCTGTCATTGTTGAGCAAAGTGACCATCTGGTGCCCTATAGCGAGGGCTGCCTGTCCATCCCCGGCATTAGCTGCGAGATCGAGCGTCCCGACCATGTCGTCGTAGAGGCATATGACCTGGACGCCAACCTGATTCGCTATGAGGCCACGGGCGATCTGTTCTGCGTGTGCCTGCAGCACGAGATCGATCACCTGCACGGCAACACCATGTTTGAGCGACTGAAGCCCATGCAGAGGCTCAAGGCCGTCAAGGAGTACCAGGACGCCCTGGCCCGCGGCGCTCGACCGGGCGAGACGGAGTAGACCCCACCATCCCCGGTGCTGAGCGCCCACATATCATCCCGTGCTCAAACATTCTCGCTTTGCTGCGAAACTGCGCGCGGGACGATATGTGGGCGCTCAGCACCGGGGACTGCGTTGTTCTGGCTCGGTTCGCCCGGGTGCCGTTGGGTCAGGGAGGGGCGTCTTCTCTGATAATTGCTTTGTTGGAAGAGCTGCTTTTATTGCGGCTCTTTCTTTGGTTTTGGGTATATTTGTTCTTGTTGAATTGTTATTGCGGATGGGCTGGGTACTTGGCTTTCCGCTGTTATTTGTAGCCGTCTCGGCTTTGGTTGAGAGGAGACGATCATTATGCGTATTGTGTTTATGGGTACGCCGGATTTTGCTGTGCCTTCGTTGACTTCACTTGTTGAGGCTGGGAATGAGATTTCGCTTGTAATTACTCGTCCTGATGCTGTTCGTGGGCGTGGTAAGAAGCTTGAGCCTTCTCCTGTTAAGGCCAAGGCGCTTGAGCTGGGGTTGCCGGTTGTTGAGGCTAATCGCATGACGCCGGAGGTTGTTGAGGCGCTCCAGGCTGCGCAGGCTGATATTTTCTGCGTGGCTGCGTACGGCTGCATTTTGCCTGATGAGGTGCTACATATGGCGCCGCTTGGTATTGTGAATGTTCATGCGTCCTTGCTGCCTCGTTGGCGTGGCGCTGCTCCTATTCAGCGTGCCATTCTTGCTGGTGATGAGGTTGCTGGCGTTTCCATTATGCGTATTGGTCATGGCGTTGATACCGGTGCTTATTGCGCCCAGGCTTCCACTTCGGTTGCCGGTAAGCATGCCGAGGCGCTCACGATGGAGCTTGGCGAGCTTGGTGGCAAACTGCTGGCCGACACGCTTCCTTCGCTTTCCGAGGGCACCGCTGTGTGGACTGAACAGGATGAGTCGCTTGTTACCCATGCCGCCAAGATTTCTAAGCAGGAGATGCGTCTGGATCCTCAGATGGCGGCGCTTGATTGCGTGCACCATGTGCTGGCTTCGTCCGATACGGCGCCTGCTCGTTGCGTGATTGCCGGCAAGACCGTGCGTGTGCTTGATTCTGTGCCTGCCGACGTGTCGCTTGACGAGGGTCAGGTGCTCGTTAAGGCCAAGCGCGTTTACCTTGGCCTTTCCGATGGCGCGGTTGAGCTGCTTGAGGTTAAGCCCGATGGCAAGCGTGCCATGGCTGCCTCTGCTTGGGCTGCTGGCCTGCAGGGCGCCGATCTTACCTGGGGTGTTTTGTCATGAGCAAGTTGTCTCCCGCGCGTAAGCTTGCACTCGATGTGTTGATGGAGGCCGATCGCCGCGGCATGTACGCGCGCGATGTGCTGTCCTCCCGTGCTTCCGCCAAGGCCATTGACCAGCGTGATTCCGCGTTTGCCGCGCGTTTGGCGCTCGGTGTTGCCGCCACGCAGGGCATTTTGGACGAGCTGCTCGATCAGTTTCTTGATAAGCCTAAAAAGGTTGCGCCGCGTGTACGCATGGCGCTTCGCATCTCGGCCTTCGAGATGCTCTACCTGCATACGCCGGGCCGCGTTGCCGTAAGCCAGGGCGTTGAGCTGGTGCGCTGCGGCGCTAAGTCGGCCGCGGGCCTTGCCAATGCTGTGCTGCATAAGGTTGCGGATAACGTTGAGGATTTTGCCACCGCGTCCGATGCCGATGAGGCCGAGCGCCGTTTGGTTCGTCTTTCGCGTTTGATGGGCCTTCCGCGTTGGCTGTGTACTCGCATTATGGCGTCGTTCGACACGCCCGAGGGTGCGCTCAACTTTGCCGGCAATCTGGCGCCTGCGCCGCTTGCTCTGCACGAAAACGCTTTTGCGACCAAGCCAGATCCGTATATCTCGCAGCTCGTCGCGCCTGTCTTTCCGGGCTGCCATGCGCCGGTCGATGCGCAGGTCACGGTTGCTTCGGGTGTGTTTGAGCGTGCTGCCGCGGTGGCATCTGACCTCAATGCGCAGCTCATCGCCACGGCCGCCACGCGCCCCGGAAGCTGCCTTGAGATCGGCGCCGGTCGTGGCACCAAGACCTATGTGATGATGTGCCAGGCCAAACGTGCCGGTTATGAGCGTCAGCATACTGCGCTCGATCTGCACGACCGCAAGTGCGACCTCAATCTCGCGCGCCTGCACAAGGCGGGCATCAAGGGCGTGCGAACTGTCTCGGGCGATGCCTGCGAGCTCAACGAGGTGCTGACTTCTTTTGACGCCATGCGTGGCGAGCAGGTCAAGTTCGATACCGTGTTTATCGATGCGCCGTGCTCGGGCACCGGAACTATGCGCCGTCATCCCGAGATCCCGTGGCGTCTGACCGAGAACGACGTGACGTGCGAGCTGCCCAAGTTGCAGCTAACGATGCTTAAGGAGGCGGCCGCGCGTGTGGCTGCCGGCGGTGAGCTTATCTACGCCACTTGTTCGGTCTTTGATGAGGAGAACACGCAGGTGGTGGACGCGTTCCTGAGCTCTCCCGAGGGCGAGGGCTTTTCCGCGGCGCCGGTCTCCGAAGCCCAGATCCTGCAGCTCCCCGAGTTCGATCAGGCTAAGAAGCTCGTATCCGTACGCCAGAACGAACGAGGCCTCTTCCAAAGCGTGCCGGTAAACGCCGACTCCTACGACGGCCACTTCTGCGCCAGAATGATCCGCAAGTAACTACTAAGTTGCGGTGAAATAGGGATTGAATATCGGCTTCTAACCGCCAAACAGTCTTTATTTCACCGCAACTCATAAGGAAACCTGGTTAGCTAAAGAATAAGCCCCGCGATCGGTGTCGGTCGCGGGGCTGTTTGGTTTCTAGTGGCTGTGCGGGCAGTTGGCGCAGCAGCCACTCGTGGCGCTGGTGCTTGAGCCACCGCTGCGCTGGTCGGTGTTGTAGAAGCCGCTGCCCTCAAACTTGATGCCGCTGGCCGAGAACGTCTTGGCGGCCGGAGCGCCGCAGTTGGGGCACACGACCTCGGGGGTCACGGACATGGGATGCTCAACCTCAAACACGTTGCCGCAGCTCGAGCACTTGTAATCGTAGCGCGCCATAATACTTCCTTTTCAGCACAAAGCGGGCAGATTACTCTGCCCGCAAAAATTCAAACGTCTGTAACTGTACCCTATATCGGGCGTTTTATCACGCTTCGCCCCAGAATCTATGGTTGTTGCGCAGGAGCTGTGCTGTTTTGTTCTCGGCGGCGGCAATGTCCGCCTCGTCAGCCTGCCAAGTCCAGTTGCCCGTTGCCACGCCCGGAACGTTCATGCGCGCGTCGTCGCCAAGCCCCAGGATATCCTGCAGCGGCATCATCACCAGGGGAGCGTCGCTTTCCAGCGCGTCGCTCATCAGCTTGGCAGCAAACTCAACACCGCTCGGCTCGTCGCCGCCGGCAAAGGAACGCGTACACCATCCGGCGAGCGTCGAGGTGTCGTGCGTCGACGTGTACAGAATCTTGCCGGGCGTGGGGTGCACGCCGCAACGGACGTCGTAATCGCTAAACTCCAGCACGTCCATGCCGGGGAAGCCGCAGGCCGAAGCCATGGCGCGAACACCGGGCGTCAAATAGCCCAGGTCCTCGGCGATAAAGTTGAGCGGACCCAGCTCGTCATAGGCGGTCTGGAACAGGTCTTTGCCCGGGCCCGCCAGCCAGCGACCGTCGGCGCAAGCCTTGCCCGCGGGGATACTAAAGTAGCTGTGGAAGCCCAGGAAGTGATCCAGACGCACGCGGTCGTAGAGCGAAAACGCACGACGCAGGCGATCCATCCACCAGTTATAGCCGTTCTGCTTCATGTGGTCCCAGCGGAACGTCGGGTTGCCCCACACCTGGCCCTCGGGTGCAAAGTTGTCGGGCGGCGCGCCGGAAATCTCAATCGCCTTGCCGGTATCGGACAGCCAGAAGTTCTCGGGCTCGCTCCACGCATCTGCAGAATCGTCAGACACGTACATAGGAATATCGCCGATAACCTCGACGCCCTTCTTGTGCGCATAGTTCATGAGCTCGCACCAAGCCAGGTCAAAGCGGTACTGCATGTACGCCTGAAGCTCGGCCTCGTTGTGGAAGCGCTTGTCGTCGATCAGATGCTCGTTGTAGCGCGCGACATCTGCCGGCCAATCGTGGCGCGACTCGCCCTCAAAGTACTTCTTAACGGCCATGTAGACGCAGTACTTCTCGAGCCAATTGGCATTGCGATGTTTAAACGCGGTGTACAGCGGATCGGCATCCTCGCCGCCGCGGGCCTTCCAGGTCTCAAAGTCGGCGGCCAGCTCCTCGTGGCTTTCGGGCAGCAGGTCGATATTGCCTGCAAAGGCCGAAGGACCGGCGTAAGGGGAGCGGAAGAAGTCCGTGGGGTTTACGGGGAGAACCTGCCAGTTGCGCATGCCCATGGCGGCCAGATGGTCGATAAAGCGACGCGTGGGCGCGCCGATCGTACCGGGCTTGCCGTCGTCGGTCGGCACCGATGTGATATGGCACACAACACCCGCACCGTGATCGAGCGGCTCCTGCAGGCGCTGCTCGGCATGGTGATAGATGATCGACGAGCCCAGCGGATACAGATCGAGCGTGACCGTACCGTTGTGGATCTCGCACTCGTGACCGCTGATCACGTCACTCGCACATTCGTCGAGCGCCGGAATCGTCACGCGGTGCGAGTTGCGCAGGCTGCGGTTGATGATGACTGTCGCGGACTCGCCGTCTTTACCGGTACGGTTGTAGGCCAGCACCTCGTCATTGAGCGCGAAGGCCTTGATTTCACCGTCGATCATAAACGGCAGCGCGCGGCGCACAGCAGATGCGTTCTTGACGATCGCAAACGTATCGAAGTCGTGTAGGTCTTCCTTGGTCGGCATGGTGCGACGATTGCCCGGATCGGTGAGACCCTCCAAGCCGTATTCGTCGCCATAATAGATCGAGGGAACGCCCGGGAACGTCATCTGCATGAGCGTCGCGAGCCAAAAACGGCTCTTGGCCAGGCCCATCGCGCCTTCATCCAAGCGCCATTTGCTGCGCTCGCACTCGGGCAGCTGCGACTCGTCGGGGCCGCCGCCGAGCACCGAGATGATGCGAGGACGGTCGTGGCTCGACAGCAGATTGAGCGCGCAAGACAGAGCCTCGCGCGGATAGTTCTCGCGCAGGGTCTCGATGTCCTCGGCCGCCTGATAGGCGTTCTTGTAGCCCATCAAAAAGCCGATGACCATGTCGCGGAAGGGGTAATCCATGGCCGAGTCGAGCTCGGAGCCTTGCAGATAACGACGCAGATGGCCGTAGCTGATCTTGTTGGAGGCGTCTTCCCAGACCTCGCCGAGCAGCAGTGCGTCGGGCTTCTCGGCGAGCACGGCCTTTTTGATCTCGGCTAGGAAATCGTCGGAAAGCTCGTCGGCCACATCCAGGCGCCAGCCGTGAGCGCCAGCGCGCAGCCATTTACGGATGACGCCGTCCTTGCCCAGGAGCTTCTCGCGCACCAGCTCGGATTTCTCGTTGATGGCGGGCATGTTGCCCACGCCCCACCAGCAATCGTACGAGCCGTCCTCGTGGAAGGTAAACGCATCGCGCCACGGGGAATCCTCGCTCTGCCAGGCGCCCACGCCGGGGTAGTTGCCGTAGCGGTTGAAATAGATGGAGTCGTCGCCCGTGTGGTTGAAGACGCCGTCCAGAATAATGGAAATGCCCAGCTTCTCGGCTGCCTGGCACAGCTCGGTAAAGTCTTGTTCTGTGCCCAGAATCGGGTCGATCTTGGTGTAATCGGCGGTGTCGTAGCGATGGTTGCTTGCGGCCTCAAAGATGGGGTTGAGGTAGATGGCCGTAAAGCCCAGCTCGGCGATGCGGGGCAGGTCTTCCTGGATACCCTTAAGCGAGCCGCCGTAGAAGTCCCAGGTCTTAATGGAGCCGTCCTTGGCGCGCTCGTAAACGGGCGGCTCGTTCCAGTCCTCGACCATCCGGCGCTGGATTCCGTTGCGCGGTTTTTCGACCTCGGCCAGCGTGCGCTCGCGCCAGTGCTCGTCGCGGGCATAGCGATCGGGGAAGATCTGGTAGACCATACCGCGCTCGTACCAGGTGGGACGGTTCTCACGGTGTTTGTAGACGGTGACTTGGAATGACGGCACCTCGGCGTAGTCGTAGGTTACGCCCTCGCCGCCGGTGCGTCCCTGCGGTGCGCCCAAGCGGACCTCGGGCTGGCCCTCGATATTGCATATAAAGCTGTACCAGATAAGACAGGGCTTGGTGCACTCAAGCTCTACGCTAAATATGCCGTCGCCCTCGTGCGTCATGGGATATCGAGACTCACCGATATCATCGACCCAGGTGCGCAGCGTAAGCGTTGCCTGCGCGGGATCGGCATCCTCCAGAATCACGGAGAGCGAAAGGGTTGTTCCTGTGGTCACAGCGCCAAATGGAGTGCGAAACTGCGGCAGACGGCTGTTGTGTATCAATCTCATAGTACGGTCCAGTTCAATAGAATCATGGCCTGCTGGCCATGGGCTTTACGCACAAGATGTAAGTATATCTGTTGTACAAAGGCTGTATAAACAACATCCGTTTACCATCGGCGAACGGTTGTCCTAGAAAATCGTTTTACCAACTATCAACAGAGAAGGGGCGCCCGGTTGGAGCGCCCCTTACTTAGGGTTTGATTAGGTTTTGGATCGTCTGTGGGCTAGCGGCGTTTGCGGGCGGCCGTTGCCTTGCGGACGGACGTCTTCTTGGTTGGAGCCTTTTCCTCGGTCGCGGCGGCGGGGGAGACCGGGGCCTTCTTGGCGGGCTCGGGCTTGGCCTTTAATTCGGCCTTGGCCTCCTCTTTGGCGGCAGCGGGCTTGACCTCGGCGGCCTTCGGCGCAGGCTTGGCCTTTACTGCGGGTTTGGCCTCGACCTTAGCCTCCGCCTTGGGAGCAGCAGCCTTGGTCGTGGACTTCTTAGTCGTCTTCGTTGCGCGCTTGCGCGTGGTGGTCTTGGCGGCCGGCTTGGCCTCGACGGGCGTCTCCTCGACTTTAGCTGCCGGCTTTGCTGCCGCCTTCGTAGCCGTGGTCTTCTTGGCGGTCGTGGTCGTCTTCTTGGCAGCGGTCTTTGCCGGAGCCTTGGCTGTCGGTTTGGCCTCAGTGGCCTCTGCCTTTACCTCGGGAGCAGCCTCGGCTTCTACGGCCTTCTTGGCAGCGGCGGTCGTGCGCTTGCGCGTGGTCGTTCCCTTGGTAGCCGTCGTTTTAGTCGCGGTAGCCTTGGTCGTCGTAGCCTTCTTGGCGGTCGTCTTGCGCGTTGTGGTCTTCTTGGCGGCAGGCTTCGCGGCAGGCTTGACCTCTGCCTTTGCCGCAGGAGCAGTCTCAGCATTCACCTCAGGCTCGGCCTTTGCGGGCTCAGCCTCATCCGGCTTCTCCTCGGCCTTGGCTTTGGGCTCCGGCTCAGCGGCCACCGGCTCAGCAACAGCCTCAGGCTCGTCGACAACAGCCGCCGGGCGCTCAATCTCCGGATGCATAAAGAAGTACAGATCAAGATACTTATCGGCCGAACGCGTCCAGCTAAAGTCCTGGCTCATGGCCTGCGTGACCAGCTGGTTCCAGGCGTCGCGGTTATCCCAGAACAGACGCGCCGCGCGGAATACCGCATCGCCCATCTCGTCGCCGTTAAAGTTGCTAAACGAGAAGCCCGTGCCCTCGCCGGTAAACTCGTTGTACGGCTGCACGGTGTCCTTCAAGCCACCGGTCTCGCGTACGATGGGCAGCGTGCCGTAGCGCATGGCGATGATCTGCGACAGGCCGCAGGGCTCAAACTTCGAAGGCATCAGGAACATGTCGGCGGCAGCGTACATGCGCTGCGACAGCGCCGGGTCAAATTCGATGCGTGCGGCCATGGTGCCGGGGTACTTGTCCTGGAAGTAGCGCAGGCCGTCCTCGTAGTCGCGGTCGCCGGTGCCCAGCACCGCCACCTGCACGCCGCCGGCCAGAATGCGGTCGAGCGCGTACATGACCAGGTCCATGCCCTTCTGGCGCGTCAGACGCGTGACCATCACCATGAGCGGGCGGTCGTCGCGAACCTCGAGCCCCAGTTCTTCCTGCAGCTTGGCCTTGCACACGGCCTTGCCGGAACGGTCCTCCACAGTGTAGTTGGCGGCAATGCGCTTGTCGGTCGCCGGGTCAAAGCCTGCCACATCAATGCCATTCAGGATGCCCTGCAGCGCATAAGAACGCTCGCGCAGAACGCCGTCCAGGCCCTCGCCAAACTCGGGCGTCTGGATCTCGTTGGCATAAGTGGGGCTCACTGTGGTGATGGCGTCGGCATAGCGCAGGGCGCCCAGCATGTAGTTGATGCTGCAGGCGTCGCAACGCAGCTGCGAGGCAGCCGCCGGAATATGCGCCACGCCCAGGATGTCCTCCATCACGGTGTCGCTAAACTGGCCCTGGAACGCCACGTTGTGGATCGAGAACACGGTCTTAACGCGGTCATACAGCGGCAGGCCCTGGTAGAACTCGCGCAAGAACACGGGCGCCAGTGCCGTCTGCCAGTCATTGCAATGCAGGATGTCGCACTCAAAGCCGGCCGGCAGGTGCTGCAGGCTCTCGGTGATGGCCTTGGAGAAGAACGCAAAGCGCTCGCCGTCGTCAAAGAAGCCGTACGGATAATCGCGCGCAAAGTAGCGCTCGTTGTCGATGAACATATAGGTGACGCCGTCGTGCTCGAGCTTCTCGAGCCCGCAGTACTCGTTGCGCCAGCCCAGGCTCACGTAAAAGTCGGAGAAGTGCTCCATCTGCGCCTTGTACTCATCCTTGATGGTGGCGTACTTGGGCACCATCACGATAACTTCGGCGCCGGCGCGCACGAGCGCCGCAGGCAGCGAGCCCGCCACGTCGCCCAGGCCACCGGTCTTCACAAACGGTGCGCACTCGGCCGAGGCAAACACGATCTGCATCTTTTTGCTGGAATCTGCCATATTGTCTCCCATGTTGCAATTCGAGAATAGCCGCCTGGCGCTAACCGGGCGGCTATTCTACATGTTACGAGCGATGTTGCGGTGCCAACGTTAACGTACGATGGTGGTGTCGGAAGTTAACGGAGCCTTGCCCAGCACCAGAATGTTCTCGGGCGTGCCGCGAAGCTCGGTGTTGGTGGGAACCACGTTGTTCTTGTCCAGGATTGCATTCTCAACGCGGGCGCCGCTCTTGATGATGCAGCTCTGGTTGATGATCGAGTTGGTCACCGAGGCGCCTTCCTCGACCACAACGCCGCGCGACAGGATCGAGTTGCGCACGGTACCCTTGATGATGCAGCCGGCCGAGATGATCGAGTTGCAGGCGTGGCTGCCGGTCGCGTAGCGCGAAGGCGGCACATCGTGGGCCTTGGTCAGGATCGGACGCTCGGGGTCGAAGAGCTGGTCGGCCACGGTCTGGTCGAGCAGGTCCATGCTGCGGCGGTACAGCGACTTCTCGCTAAACACGCCCACGACCTCGCCCTTGTACTCGTAGCTGCACACGTCGATGTTGCCAAAGTCGCCCTGGAGTGCCTCGAGCAGGTCCAGGTAGTCGGCGGCCTGATAGTGATCGATAATCTCGAGCAGCGTCTCGCGGTTGACGATGCAGCAGTCCATGGACGCGTTGTCGCCGTACACGACGCCGGCGCTCACGCCCGTCAGGCGGCCGTTCTCGCCAATCTCGAGCTTGGTCTCGTCCTCAACGTTGCGCGTAGCCTTGCAGTACACCACGGTCATCTGGGCACCGGAGTTCTCGTGCGCCTCGATGATGGTGTTGAGGTCCATGTTAAAGATGATGTTGGTGCCCATCATCACAACATAGGGTTTGTCAGAGCGCTGGAACAGCGTCTTGTTGGAGATGATGTCGCGCAGCAGGAAGCGCATGCCGCCCTTGGTGGTGCCATACGCGTTACCGGGGACCATGAACAGGCCGCCCTTCTTGCGGTCCAGACCCCAGTCCTTGCCCGAGCCCACGTGGTCGATCAGCGAGCGGTAGTTACCCGGCATGACAACGCCGACGGTCTTGATGCCGGCATTCATCATGTTGGACAGCGGAAAGTCGATCAGGCGGTAGCGGCCCAAAAACGGAACGGACGCGATAGGACGGTCCTTGAGCAGCACACTGCCGTAGGTCGAAGAGTAGTTAGCGGTGATATAACCGATGGCCTTGCGATTGATCATCGGATCATTCCCCCTTCCCGATAACGGCGTCATTTCCAACGACGGCCGTATCCTTGGTGGTATCGACAGAGCCGAGCTTCACGCCCTCTTCGACCGTGGAGTTCTCGCCCAAAATAGCGCGGCAGATGTGCGCGCCGCTCTTAACGTGCGCACCCGGCAGCAGCACGGAGTCCTCAACCACGGCGCGCTCCTCGATGATGACATCGGTCGAAAGGATCGAGTGGCGAGCTGTGCCGTAGATCTTGCAGCCGTTGGAGACCAGGCAGTCGTCCAGGCGGCCGTCCGGGCCAATGTAGTGCGGCGGACGCGTGGTGATGTTGGACATGATGGGGAAGTGCTTGTCGAACAGATCGAACTCGGGGTTGTTGCCCAGCAGGTCCATCGAGGTCTCGTGGAAGCTGGCGATGGTGCCGACGTCCTTCCAAAAGCCGTGGAACTCGTAGCTGTACAGGCGCTTGCCCTCGCCGAGCAGCTTGGGGATGATGTCCTTGCCAAAGTCGTGGCTCGAGCGCTGGTCCAGAGCGTCCTCCTCGAGCGCCTCGATCAGCACGTCGGCCGAGAAGATGTAGATGCCCATGGACGCGAGGTTCGAATCGGGCTTCTCGGGCTTCTCGGTGAACTTGGTGATGCGGCCGTCCTCGGGGTCGGTGGTCAGGATGCCAAAGCGGCTGGCCTCCTCCCACGGCACGGGCATAACGCTCACCGTGAGGTCGGCGTTGTTTTCAATATGCGTCTTGAGCATCTTGCGGTAGTCCATGCGATACAGATGGTCGCCCGAAAGAATCAGGACGTACTTGGGGTCGTTGGCCTTGATGTAGTCGAGGTTCTGCGTAATGGCGTCTGCCGTGCCCGCATACCAGGCGCCGCCGGTCTGCGTCTCGTACGGCGGCAGGATCGACACCCCGCCGTCACGGCTGTCCAGATCCCACGCCTCGCCGGAGCCCACATAGGCATGCAGCAGGTAGGGACGGTACTGCGTCAGAACGCCCACCGTGTCGATGCCCGAGTTGGAGCAGTTGGACAGCGAAAAGTCGATAATGCGGAACTTGCCACCAAAGCTAACCGCCGGCTTAGCGATCTTTTGGGTGAGTGCCCCCAATCGGCTGCCCTGTCCTCCTGCGAGGAGCATCGCGATGCATTCTTTCTTACTCATCGATTTCTCCTTCTGTCATCGATGTTCTTAAACCCATTAGCGACGGGCGCGGCGCTCGGTCGCGCCCGTCGAGTAATGCCGTGCTGGCATAAGGGAGCTCGCGCGCCTTTACGCGTGCCAGATCTC
This sequence comes from Collinsella sp., assembly GCA_048375035.1. Taxonomy (GTDB): domain Bacteria; phylum Actinomycetota; class Coriobacteriia; order Coriobacteriales; family Coriobacteriaceae; genus Collinsella. Next base: position 6,614 of record DBGEDL010000086.1, on the reverse strand, counting down.
GTCGCGGTACTCGCGAATGGTGCGGTCGCTCGAGAACCAGCCGGAGGAGGCGGTGTTGAGCAGCGCCTTGCGGTTCCAGGTCTCCTGGTTGCCATAGCTGCCGGTGAGCTTCTCCCATGCATCCACGTAGCTGCGGAAGTCTGCCATGACCAGGTCGGGGTCGTTGTTGTTCATGAGTTCGTTGTAGATGCTCTCGAAGTTGCCCGAAAGACCCGCAAAGGTGTTGTCCTTGAGCTCGTCCATCACGCGGCCCAGACGCTCGCGATCGTTGTTGAGCGTATCCCACGCAAAGTAGCTGTTGGATGCCCAGAGCTGCTCGACCTCGGGAGCGGTCAGGCCAAAGATGGCCTCGTTCTCGCGGCCGGCCAGGTCGGCGATCTCGATGTTGGCGCCGTCGAGGGTGCCCAGTGTAATGGCACCGTTCATCATGAGCTTCATGTTGGACGTGCCCGAGGCCTCCTTGCCGGCCGTGGAGATCTGCTCTGAGATCTCGGCGGCGGGGTAGATGAGCTGGGCGTTGCTCACGCGGAAGTTGGGGATAAAGCAGACCTTCATGACCTCGTTGACGCGCGGATCGTTGTTGATGACCTCGGCCACGGAGTTAATGAGGCGGATGGTCTCCTTGGCAAAGGTGTAACTCGAGGCAGCCTTGCCGCTAAAGATAAAGGTCGTCGGCGTCACGTGGAAGTTGGGATCGGCGATGCGGCGGTTGTAGATGTCCATCACCTTCATGATGTTCATGAGCTGGCGCTTGTAGGCATGGAAGCGCTTTACCTGAACATCGAAGACGGTGTTGGGGTCGATAACCAGACCGGTCTCGGCCTTAACGTAGGCGGCCAGACGCTCCTTGTTGGCGCGCTTGGAGGCGCCCACGGCCTTCAGGAACTCGGTGTCGTCCTTAAACTCCTTCAGCTTTTCCAGCTCAAAGGCGTCCTTCAGCCAGCCATCGCCAATGGCCTCTGTCACGAGCTTGGCGTAGGTGGGGTTGGCCTCGGCAAAGAAGCGACGGTGCGAGATACCGTTGGTCTTGTTGTTGAACTTTTCGGGCGTCAGGGCGTAGAAGTCCTTGAGCACGATGTTCTTGATGATGTCGGAGTGGATCTTTGCCACGCCGTTGACGCTGTGGCTGCAGATCACGGACAGGTTGGCCATGCGAATCTCGCCGTCCCACAGAATGGCGGTCTGGCGCAGACGCTCCTGCCAGCCCTCCTGCGTGGTGTCGAACGACTCGTGCCAACGACGGCTGATCTCGTCGATGATCTGGTACACGCGGGGGAGGAGCTTGGAGAACGTACCGATGGGCCACTTCTCCAGAGCCTCGGGCAGGATGGTGTGGTTGGTGTAGCTCACGACCTGCGTCACGATGTTCCAGGCGTCGTCCCACTCGAGCTTCTTCTCGTCGATGAGGATACGCATGAGCTCGGGGCCGCACATGGCGGGGTGGGTATCGTTGGTATGGATGGCCACAAACTGCGGCAGCAGCTCCCAGTTAGCGTCGTGCTCCTTCTCAAAGGTGTCGAGCAGGCTGTAGATGCCGGCCGATACAAACAGGTACTCCTGCTTCAGGCGCAGCAGACGGCCGTGCTCGCCGGCGTCGTTGGGGTAGAGGATGGCGCTGATGGCCTCAGCCTCGGCGCGCTCGGCATCGGCCAGGGCATAGTCACCGCGGTTGAAGGCCTCCAGATCGAAGTGCTCCTCGACCGGCTCGGCGGCCCAGACGCGCAGCTTGTTGACGGTCTCGCCGGCATAGCCCACGACGGGGATGTCATAGGGGACAGCCAGGATGTCCTGCGTGTCCACCGTGCGGTAGAACGTGCGGCCGTTCTCCTCAAAGCCCTCTACATGGCCACCAAACTTGATGGTCACGGCCTTGTCCTGACGACGGACCTCCCAGGGATAGCCGTGGGTGAGCCACTCGTCGGTGGTCTCGACCTGGCTGCCGTTGACGATCTCCTGCTTAAACAGGCCGTAGCGGTAGCGCATGCCGTTGCCGTAGCCGGCAATGCCCTCGGCTGCCATGGAATCCAGGAAGCACGCGGCCAGACGGCCCAGGCCACCGTTGCCCAGAGCCGGATCGGGCTCCTGGTTCTCGATGACGGACAGGTCAAAGCCCATGTCGTCGAGCGCCTCGGCGACCATGTCGCGCACGCCAAAGTTGAGCAGGTAGTTGTCGAGCAGGCGGCCGATCAAAAACTCGATCGAGAAGTAGTACACGCGCTTCTTGCCCTCGGCGGTGACGCGGGCGTCGCTGGTGGTGGCAACGGTGCGGGCCTTTTCGGCCACGAGCTTGGCCAGGGCGTTAAAGCGATCAAGGTCGCTGGCGGCCTCGACGCTCTTGCCGCTAATGCTCATGACGGCATCGCGATAGAGCTCGGTAAACTCTTGCTTGTTGTCGAAGATCTTATTCATACGTTCCTTTCCCCCGGGGATATCTCCCGGAACGGTTATGACTTACATCCTACGCCCCAGCGGGGCGGGTGATTACAGTGGTAACGGCTTTGTTACGCTTCCTTAGCGGTCGACTTAACAGAAGCTGATTTGGCCTTGGTAGAGGCCTTTTTGGCAGCCGGCTTTTTAGCCGTGGTGGCCTTGGCGGCGGGCTTAGCGGCGGCCTTAGCCTTGGTCGTAGCAGCCTTCGCCTTGGTCGGAGCCTTCTTGGCCGCGGCAGCCTTGGGCTTCACCGAGGACGTGCGCTTACGCGTAGCCTTCTTCGGCTCCTCGACTACCGGCGGCTTGTAGCTGCTGGGACCGCGGCGCTTAAGCACCACGCCTGCCAGGCCGGGCACCTTAATCTCGATGGAGTCCATCTGCCCGTTCCAGGGGTAGGGCTCGCTCGAGCAGGTGTAGGGTTCTTCGCCGGCGTATCCGCTGCCGCCAAACTCGGGACGGTCGGAGTCAAAGATGACCTCCCAGTCGCCCTCGCGCGGCACACCTACACGGAAGCTCTCGTAGCTCGCCGGGTCAAAGTTGATCAGGATCACCAGGTCATCATCGATGTTCTCGCCCTGGCGCACATAGCTCACGATGGACTGCTTGGAGTTGTCCGCGTCGATCCAGGTAAAGCCGTCGTCGGTGTAGCCGCGCTCGTACAGGGCGGGCTCGGCGGTGTACAGGTGGTTGAGCGCCTTGATAAACGCCTGATGGTGCGCATGGGTCTCGTACTGCTCGGTCAGGAACCACTGGATAGACTCGTAGTAGCGCCACTCGATAAACTGGCCGATCTCGTTGCCCATAAAGTTGAGCTTGGCACCGGGATGCGTCATCTGGTAGAAGGCCAGCGTGCGCAGGCCGGCAAACTGGCGCCACCAGTCGCCCGGCATGCGGCCAATGAGCGAGCACTTGCCGTGTACGACCTCGTCGTGGCTCAACGGGCAAATAAAGTTCTCGGTAAAGGCGTACATGATGGAGAACGTGAGCAGTCCGTGGTTGCCGGGGCGCCACGGAAAATCGGTCTGCATGTAGTGCAAGGTGTCGTTCATCCAGCCCATGTCCCATTTGTAGTGGAAGCCCAGGCCGCCGTCCTGCGGCGGATAGGTCACGAGCGGCCACGCGGTTGACTCCTCGGCCATCATCATCACGTCGGGGTAGTGGGCCTCCACGGCGCAGTTGACCTGACGGATAAACGCGCTGGCGTCCAGGTCCTCCTCGGTACCGTACTTGTTGAACTTCTTTTGGCCGGGATCGTCGATGCCAAAGTTGAGGTACAGCATGCTGGACACGCCGTCCATGCGAATGCCGTCCACGTGGAAGTTCTCGAGCCAGTACAGCACGTTGGAGACCAGGAAGGAGCGGACCTCGCCACGGGCGAAGTCGAACTTATGCGTGCCCCAGTTGGGGTGAATCTCGTGCTCAAACAGCATGTGGCCGTTAAAGGTGGCAAGGCCGTGGGAGTCGGCGCAAAAACCGCCGGGCACCCAGTCCATGATCACGCCGATGCCCGCCTCGTGGCACGCATCGATAAAGTGCATGAGCTGCTGCGGGTTGCCGTAGCGCGACGTGGCGGCGTAATAGCCGGTCGTCTGGTAGCCCCAGGAGCCATCGAAGGGATGCTCCATAAGCGGCATGACCTCGATATGCGTGTAGCCCATGTCGCGCACGTAGTCCACGAGCTCCACCGACAGGTCGTCGTAGGTGTAGAACTCGCCGCGCTGCGCGGGGAAGGGATCCATGGGGCCGGGGTAGTTACCGAACTCATCCGGCTCGCCCTGCGGCGCATCGCCGTGGCGCTTCCACGAGCCAATATGCACCTCGTAGATGTTGAGCGGCTGCGACATGTGGTTGTGGCCGGCGCGGCGCTTGAGCCACGCTGCATCGTTCCACTGGTATCCATCGAGGGTCCACAGCACGCTGGCGGTACCCGGAGGGCACTCGGCCTTAAAGGCATACGGATCGGCCTTATAGAGCCTTTCGCCCTCGTTGGTCTCGATGAGATATTTATAGAGCTGGCCCTGCTCGGCACCAGGAATAAAGCCTTCCCAGATAGCGCTCGTATGCACGGGCACCAGAGGGTTGGCTTCCTCATCCCAGTCGTTAAATTCGCCAATGACATGCACGCTCTTTACATCGGGAGCCCAAACGCAAAAGCACCAGCCGCGCGTACGGTTCTGCGTGTCGGGGTGCGCGCCCATCTTTTCCCAGCTGCGCTCCCACGTGCCGATGCCAAATAGATAGACATCGTCCTTGGTGAGCTCCGGTGCGTGCGGGGCGGCTTTACGGGTTGCGGGCTTTTTAGCCGTTGGCTTTAGCTTTGTATCGCTCACGTTTGATCCCATCATGACGCGGCAGCGTGTTGCCTTGGTGACTAGATGCGAAAGGTCCAAGGCTGCACGAATCGAAGGGACGGCGATAGTTCTATGATTCGTTCCACCTCGCGTGCTCGGTGGAACTTTCGGCAGAAACTACGATAACACCTGTACGTTACTTTTATGAAGGAAAGTGGTTTTGCGGTGGCTTTTAATCGGTGAGCGCCATGTTTATACCACTGGCAGATTTGCGATGGTAAAACTCTTGACAGCTTTACCAATTAGGGTTTTTTGATTGTTGGTTTGACGTTTGGTAAAACGTTTTTAGCAGGTTGTTTACCATTTGACATCGAAAGGTACATTTATGTCCCAGACCGCCGCTCCCAATGTCGCTTTTATTTTCGATTGCGACGGTACACTGGTTAATAGCACCCCCGTTTGGGCCTATGCCCAGCCCGAGTTATTGCACCGCCACGGAGTTGACGTGACGGTCGACGATTTTGCCCAGTTTGAGCATTTGTCGCTCGAGGACGAGTGCCAGGCCTACCACGACACGTGGGGCATTGGCGAGAATGGCGAGGAGCTGTATCGTGAGCTGAGCGACATTCTGATCGATGGCTACTCCAAGGTGCCGCCGCGCGAGGGCCTGCTTGCATTTTTGAAGCAGGCGCAGGAGGCGGGCATTTCCATGTGCGTTGCCACGTCCACGTCTGCCGAGCTGGTGCAGTCCGCGCTCGCTGGTGCCGGGCTCGATGCTTATATGGAGTTTGTTACCACGACGGGCGAGGCCGGACGTTCCAAGCAGTTCCCCGATGTGTACGAGTTGGCGCTGCGTCGCTTGGAGGAGCGCCACGGGTGCAAATTTGAGCGCGTGTGGGTGTTTGAGGACGCCGTCTTTGGCCTAAAGAGCTCTGGGGCCGCCGGGTTTAAGCGCGTGGGTATCTATGACCCACACGGTCGCATGAAGCGCGACGACGTACGCGCCAACTGCGATATCTTTATCGACAGCTACGAGGGGCTGGATTTAGCTCGCGTGCTTTCGTTTGAGGGCTAGGCGAGGGCTGTGGCTTGCAAGGTATTAGTGGTCTGCGGCTCGCCCGTGGTGGCGAGCGCTGATCTGTTGCGTAGGCTAGCGGGGGAGTGCGACCACGTTGTCGCCGTGGACCGCGGACTCGACGCGCTATTAAGTGCCGGCCTGGGCTGCGACGTTTATGTGGGGGATGCCGACACGGTGAGCGACGCAGGTCGCGTGCTGATCGATGCCGCCACCGACTTTGAAGTTGAGCGCCACGACCCGTACAAGGACTTTACCGATCTGGCACTGGCGCTCGATTCCGTCCGCCGTCGTTGGCCGGGTGCCGAAGTGGTTGCGACTTGCGCCACGGGCGGGCGTCCGGACATGGCGCTATCCGTACTGGGGCTGCTCGCTGGCTACGAGGATGCCCTTGTCTGGATTGTCGAGGACAAGGTGGTCGCCCGCTTCCTTCGCGCAGGCGAATCGTGGACCATCGAAGGCCACGAGGGGAGCACCTTCTCCATCATCGCCATTGCCCCCAACACCGAGGTAAGCGAACACGGCCTAGAATGGGAGCTAGACCACAGCCCCCTGGGCCTGTTGGCCGACACGGGCATCAGCAACGTCGTCAGGTCAACCGCACAGATTACCGTCCACCAAGGAACTGCAATAGCGTATTTGTTGCGTGAGGGTTTTATCGGGACGATGGGTTAATTGACTGATTTTGCCGAAGTCAAAATCAGTCAATTCAGCCCCATTACAGTTTGAGTCGTCCGAAAGGGCGGCTCTTTTCCGTTGCATGGTTATACGATTGAGCCGTACCGGTGGTCGCTGGCCGACCGCCCCGGACGGCCGTC
>DBGEDL010000085.1:0-8543 GCA_048375035.1 Collinsella sp. | reverse complement strand
GACGCCGGCGTCGAAGAGCTCGACGGCCCGCCTCCTGGACTCCAGGTCGTGCTTCGCCCTGAGGTCTATACTCATGGAAAACCTCCCATTTCCCGATGTCCAAGAAATGGGAGGCAGTTCACTGTCCCCTTTGTGGTGGTTACAGGCGGAGTCCCAGCAGGCCGCGGCCGCGGTGACGAGCCTCGGCGGGCACCTGGGCGTGCGGGCCGGCGGCCTTTACGGAATCGGGCAGGTGCGAGTACTTCTTCTCAAAGTTCTCCTCGAACATCACAGCCAGGTTGTGCGCGGCCTCGTCGTAGCGCGCGGTGCTTTGCCAGTACTGACGCGGCACCAGGATGCCGTCGGGCACGCCGTGGCACGTGGTGGGAATGTCGACGTTAAAGATGTCGTCGTGCACGAACTCGCTGTCCTCGATGGTGCCGTCGAGGGCGCGCGCGACCAGGGAGCGCGTGTAGGCAAGCTCAATGCGATGCCCCACGCCGTAGCCGCCGCCGATCCAGCCGGTGTTGACCAGGTAGACGCGCGTGCGGCCGTCGGCGATGCGCTCGCCGAGCATTTTGGCGTAGACCATGGGGTCGAGCGGCATAAACGGCTCGCCGAACAGCGAGGAGAACGTGGGCGTGGGCTCGGTGACGCCGACCTCGGTGCCGGGAATCTTGGCCGTAAAGCCCGTCACAAAGTGGTACATGGCGGCGTCGGCCGTCAGGCGCGAGATGGGCGGCAGCACACCAAAGGCGTCGCAGGTCAGGAAGAGCACGACGCTCGGGGTGGTGCCCATGCCCTTGGTCCACGCGTTAGGAATGTGCTCCACGGGGTAGGCCACGCGCGTGTTATGCGTGATCGAGACGTCGTCGTAGTTGGGCTTACGGTTCTCGTCGAGCACCACGTTTTCGCAGATGGCGCCAAAGCGGACGGCGTTGAAGATCTCGGGCTCGTGGAAGGCATCCAGGCCCTCGCACTTGGCATAGCAGCCGCCCTCGATATTGAAGATGCCCATGTCGGACCAACCGTGCTCGTCGTCGCCGATCAGCAGGCGCGTGGGGTTGGCCGAAAGCGTGGTCTTGCCGGTGCCGGACAGGCCAAAGAACACAGCGGTCTCGCGCGTGACGGGGTCCATGCTAGCTGAGCAATGCATGGGCAGCACGTCATCCTCGACGGGCAGCAGGTAGTTCATGACGCTGAAGATGGACTTTTTGATCTCGCCGGAGTAACCGGTGCCGGCGACCAGGATCACGCGCTCCTGGAAGTTGATGACCACGGCGGCACTGGAGTTGAGGCCCTTAATCGCAGGGTCGCACTGATAACCGGGGGCGGCCAGGACGCAGAAGTCCGGCTCGCCGGTGCGCGCAATTTCGCGGGCGAGCGGACGAGCGAGCATCTGCTTAATAAAGAGCGCCTGGCTGGCACGCTCACAGGCGACGAGCAGGCGGCGCGTGTGGTTGCGGTCGGCGCCGGCCATGCCGCGCGTGACGAAGACATCGCGCTCGTTGAGATAGTCGACGATGCCGGCCTTAATGGCCTCGTAGCTCTCGACGGACAGCGGGCGGTTGACGGCGCCCCAGGCGATCTTGTCGTGCACGTCGGGCGTGTCGACGATAAAGCGGTCGTTGGGCGAACGGCCGGTGCGCTCCCCCGTCTCGATCACAAGCGCGCCGTTAGAGGCCATGCAGCCCTCTTCGCGCCGGATGGCATACTCGACGAGCTCGGCCGCCGGTAGGTCAACCAGCAGGCGGGGCTGGCTCTCGGCGGGATCTTCGACCAACGTAAGACCAAAGTTGGACAGTACTTCTGCAGGGGTAACACCAGGCATGGGGCCTCCTTTAAAAGCGCGACACATGGACGCGGCGCGCACTTTACTCACGTAAAGCCCGTTGTACCCGATATGCAAAAACGTTTTTGCGGCAAGGGCGGCAAGCCCGCCCAACGGTCAAAAATCGCAGGCAAGCGGCCTAGTCATTGGGGACGTTCTTGAACAGGCAACATTCAAGGAGTGTCCCCAGATGCCGGCACTTAGGGACGTTCCCAAAGTGCCGGCACATAAGGAACGTCCCTAAGTGCCGACTACAGCGGCAGGCCTTGGCCGAGCATGGCTATGGCGCTCATCAGGACCAGCATGCCGGCAGCGTAGGGCAGCACCGCGCCTAGGAGCTCGGCATCCTTACCGCGCACGTGCACGGCGGCAAGACCAATGGCGAGTGTCTGCGGCGAGATCATCTTACCGGCGGCGACGCCCAGGGCGTTCAACGCGACCATCCAGTAGTCGCTCACACCCAGCGCAGTGGCAGCCTGGCTCTGAATGGGGCCAAACAGCATGCCCGAAGATGTGCCCGAACCGGTCACGAACGCACCGACCGCACCGATCCACGGAGCCAGAATCGGGTACAGGCCGCCGGCGACCGCAATGCAAAACGCACTGATCGACGAAATCATGCCGGCATAGCCCATTACCTTGGCGCAGCCCAGTACCGAAAGCATCGTGATCACCGTCGGCGTCATCTGCTTCACAGTCGCGGCCAGCACCTCGCCCATCATTCGCGGCGAAGCACCCTGAATGGCACCGCCGACAAACGCCGCCAGGAAAATCCAGACGCCGGGCGTGTTGATCCACGAAAACGTAAGCGTACCGGGGTTCTCGCCGCAATACACCTGGACGTGGCTCGCAAACGGCGCGAGCGCGGCATGCACGGCGGGCACCAGGTTGGAGGTACCCAGCAGCAGCACAAAGATCAGGATGAAGCACGACCAAGCCGAAAGCGCCGACTTAACGGTAAGCTGCTCGCCGGCCTCGATATTCATATGGAAGCGCGCATCCAGGTGACCGGACTTCTCGGCGCGCATGGCAAGCGCAGCGGTCAGCGCGAGCGACACAATGGAGCCCACGACCACGGCAAGCTCGGGGCCCACAAACATGGCGACGACCAGGGCCGCGGCAGCAAAGGACGCGCCGGAGAGCAGCGCGATACCGGCCACGCCGCGCAGGCGCTCGCCCACACTCGCAACATTGCCCTGATCATCGGCAACGCGGCCCGCGACCAGCACGATAAACAGCGGCATCACCACAAAGAACGGCGCGAGCTGCACCAGCTGAACGGTCGCCAGGTGCAGGGAATCCAGACCAACCAGGTCGGCAACGGAAACCGTCGGGATGCCGATGGAGCCGTAGGGCGTGGGCACGCCGTTGGCCAGCAGGCAGATGAGCACGGCGGGGACGGCCTCAAAGCCCAAGCCCGCGAGCATGCCGGCGGGAATGGCGACGGCGGTACCAAAGCCGGCCATGCCCTCCATAAAGCCGCCGAAGCACCAGGCCACGAGCAGCGCCAGCAGACGGCGGTCGCTGCTGATGGAGGTGATCATGCTGCCGATCACGTCCATGGCGCCCGTGCGCACGCACAGGTTATACGTAAAGACCGCGGCGATAATCACCAGCACGATCGGCCACAGGGCCATCAAAAAGCCCTCGAGCGAGGCCGTGGCGATCTGCGCCACCGACAGGTGCCACCACGCAAAGGCAAGCACGCACGAAAGAACAAACGAGCCGATGGCAGCTTTCCAGGCCGGCCATTTAAAGCACAGCAGCATCACGACAAGCCAGATGATCGGCACAAGAGCCAGCAAAAATGCGGCGACGTCCATGGGTAAAAGCTCCTTGGTACCGCGAAGGCGGCATCGGGGTGTCACAAAACCTCAACAGAATACCGCACGCTTACCGACAAATTGCTGCCGCCTGCCGAATATATTGAACAATCTGTTCAAAAACACGAACCGACACTGTCGCGACTATACTAAGGCGCAGCAATAGAAAGGAACCGCCTTGAGCATCACGCCCCTCGATAGCATCCGTCGCGCCATAGCCCGCCGCAACGGCGTCGCCGACCCCACCGTATCGGGCAGCGGGGCGCACGGGCAGGGCGGACGCATCGAAAACGGCCTGTTTCCCGCCTCGCACACCGCCGAGGAGCTTGCACGCATCCAGGAGCTGAGCCAGCGCAACGCCGGCGGCCCCGACAGCAGCCAGGCCACGCGCCGTCGCCGCGAGCACGACCGCGAGCCGGGCCCCATCCGTCGCATGGTCAACGCCTGGTGGAACCGTCTGCTCGCAGCCGTCTACGGCGGTGGCTTCTCCACGCAAGAGGCCGAGTACGAAGAGCACGCGACCCGCCGCGACTACCTGTGGAACACCCTGGGCACTGCTGTGTGGGGCATGGCGTTTCCGTTGCTCACCATCGTGTCCACTCAACTCGTGGGCGCCGAGGAAGCCGGCAAGTTCTCCATCGCGTTCGTTACCGGCACGCTCATTATGATCGCGTGCGACTACGGCGTGCGCAATTTCCAGGTCTCGGACATCGACGAGACCACCAGCTTTGCCTCCTACCAGCTCAACCGCTGGCTTTGCGGAGTGCTCGCGCTGGCGTGCGGCCTGGTGTACAGCAGCGCTCGCGGCTACGACGCACAGATGGCCACGATAGGCCTGGGCGTCTATCTCTATAAAGTAATCGACGGCATCGCCGACGTATACGAAGGCCGCCTGCAGCAGGCCGACAAGCTCTACCTGGCCGGCATGAGCCAAACGCTGCGCTCCGTCGGCGTCCTCGCAGTCTTTAGCGTGGCGCTGTTCCTCACGCGCAGCATGCCCATCGCCGCCATGACCATGGGAATCGCCGCGATCGCCTCACTCGTGCTGGTCACCGCGCCGCTCGCCCTGCTCGAGACCGAAAAATCGCGCCGCATGAGCGTGCGCGAGGTCGGCCACCTCTTTGTCCAGTGCGCCCCGCTCTTTGGCGCACTGTTCCTGTTCAACCTTATCGAGAGCATGCCCAAGTTTGTGATGGAAGGCACGCTGGCCTACAAATATCAGCTGTACTTTAATGCCCTGTTCTTTCCGGCGCAGGCCATTTTGCTGAGTATTGGATTTATCTATAAACCGCAGCTTCTGCGCCTGTCGAGCATTTGGGCGAATCCGCGCAAGCGTCGCCGCTTTGACTTGATTATTGTTGCTGTTATGGCACTGATCGTGGTTATTACCGGCGCGTGCGCCGCATTTATGGCGGGGCCCGGCATCCCCATCATGGACGCCATGTACGGCCTCAACTTTGAGCGCTACCGCACGCTGGCACTGCTGATGGTTGTCGCCGGCGGCGTCACCGCGGCGATCGACTTTATCTACGCCATCATCACGGTGCTGCGCCACGCCGGCGATGTCACCAAGATCTACCTGATCTGCTTCGCCGTGAGCGTGGTACTGCCGCTGATTCTGATCAACCTGATGGGCATGACGGGCGCCGTCGTGAGCTACCTAGCGGTCATGGCGCTGCTGCTGGTGCTGCTGATTATCGAGTACGCCCACATCCGCCAACGCATCGAACGCGACCGCAACCCATACGGAGCGTAACGCCCACCTTGCTGCATGGAGGAAAAATGCCAATGTTTTGGCACCGACAGCGAGCAGCCCCGAAGTGCCCCAGGTTGGCGCGAAAGAGGAGCGACGCGTGCTTGTGTACGCGAGCGACGGTTTGAGCGACAAGATGGGGTGCTTCGGGGCTGCGCAGCGTCAACGTGACCGCCGTTCGGCAGAACGGCGGGACAAGGTTATTCGCCCGGGTTGATGTTCGAGTAGAACTCCGCCCCATCATCGAGCCGCAGGATGCCCACGCGGCCGAACTCGGAGCCGGTGGCGGCAGCGCAGTCGATGTCGATGCGATCGGGCACACCGGCAGTGTCCTCGCCGCCCAATCGCACGATCTGCCCGCGTCCCGATTCCTCATCGAGCCCCGCCAGACCACCGACCTCGCAATAGCGCCCAAGCGATACCGTGGGCGTGTGACCGCTCACCACGACCGGACCCTTGCCCTCGGCAGAAAGCAGCCCGGTCGGCACATCCCAATAGCCGTGACGAATCCACAGCAGGTCATCGGACGACTGCACCGCGAGCATCTGCTGCAGCAGCTCGCGATCGGCACTCACCGCACCGACGCCATTGGCACAATCGACACCATGCTCAAGCAAAAACGCGCACGCCGCCTTCATCTCGATTCCAGCATGTACCAGCAGATACGGGCGCTCCTCGGTCTCGACCACCGCGTAGAGCGGCAGCGCGGCCATCCATCGCACGAGCTCCTCGTATGCCTCAAATTCCATGTCGTTGAGCTGCTCGCGCGTCGTCCAGCCACCGTTGATATCCCAGGTCTCGGCATCGAGCGGATCCTGACCAATGATGGCATCGAGCATGATCTGCTCGTGATTACCCTTGAGCACGTGGGCGTTGGGCAGCGAGCGCACGAGCTTAATAACGCCGACCGGATCGGGCCCGCGATCGATCATGTCGCCCAGCACGTACAGCGTGTCGTCGGACGTCAACGAGATCTTAGACAGGGCCTCGTCAAGCGCACGCACGTGCCCGTGAGCATCAGATGTCACATAGATCGCCATGGTACGCCTCTCCTTGCATTGCGGCCGAAGCCCGGTGCCGCAACTAAAACTTCAAGTTGAACTTAAACGTTACCCATTGTACTCCGTTGCAATAAAGCTGGAAAGGGTTTCCGAGCAGAGGCAAAGACGGCAGCCGTCTATGCCGATATCGCGCACGCCCGCAATCCAACCCCATAAACCCACCATCTTTGGGTACAAATAACCGCAGACAACTGACCGTGCCACGCCAACCACCCAGGAGCGGACACTCCCTATGAACCAGATTCTTCTCTTTATCGGCCTCGTCATTATTCTGTGCCTGACCATCAAACCCGTCGGCAGAAAACTCCCCTTCCCCACCCTGCTCATCTTTATCGCGCTCGGCATGCTGTTGGGCGTCAACGGCCCGGCGCACATCCACTTTAGCGACTACGCACTCACCGAAACCATCTGCAGCACGGCGCTGCTGTTCATCATGTTCTACGGCGGCTTTAACACCAATATCGACCGCGCCAAGCCCGTCGCTGCGCCGGCGGTGCTGCTGAGCACGCTCGGCGTCGTCATCACTGCCGGTATCACCGGCGTGTTCGCCCACTCTGTGCTGGGCTTCGACTGGATCGACGGCCTGCTGCTGGGATCGGTCGTGGCGTCGACCGATGCGGCGAGCGTCTTTAGCGTGCTGCGCGAGCACAGCCTGTCGCTGAGGGGCGGCACCGACTCGCTGCTCGAGGTCGAATCGGGCTCCAACGACCCCGTCGCCTACATGCTCACCGCCGTGCTCGCCACACTCGCGGCCGGCGGCGACATCAACATTCCCACGCTGCTGGCCAAGCAGATTATCCTGAGCGCGGGCCTGGGCCTTGCCATCGGCTGGGCGGCGGGCCGCCTGATTGAACGCGCGCACGCAACGGCCAAGGACGCGCAGACCATCTTTTTGTTCGCCGTGGCCATCGTCGCCTACGCGCTGCCGAGCTACCTGGGCGGCAACGGCTTTTTGGCTGTATACCTGGCCGGCATTGTGCTGGGTGCCAGCGACATCGCCGGCAAAGTCGAGATGGCGCACTTCTTTGACACCCTCACCGAGATGGCAGAGATGACCATCTTCTTTTTGCTGGGCCTGCTCGTTACACCCGCACACCTGCCGCAAATGCTGCTACCGGGCCTGGCACTCATGGCGTTTATGCTCTTTGCGAGCCGCCCCATCGCCGTAGGCATGCTGCTGGCGCCGTTTAGGACGAACCCTCGCCAGGTTGCACTCGTAAGCTGGGCGGGTCTGCGCGGAGCAGCTTCGGTCGTCTTTAGTCTCTTTGCCGTGGTGGCCGGCGTTCCCGGCGGACACGACCTATTTGACCTGGTGTTTGTGATTGCCGTGTCGAGCATTGTGGTGCAGGGCTCGCTGCTGCCGGCGGTGGCGAAGAAGCTCGATATGATCGATGCGACCGGCGACGTGCGCCGCACCTTTAACGACTACCGCGACGAAGACGGCATGTCGTTTGTAAAGCTCAAGGTGGGCGCGGGACATCCGTTTGCCGGTCGCTCGCTCGCCGACATTGGCAGCGCGACGAACATGCTCGTAGTCCTGGTGCTGCGCGACGGCGCGCACCCGGTACTACCCAACGGCGATACCGTGATTGAGGAAGGAGACCTTCTGGTTATGGCTGCCCCGACGTTTGAAGAGCGTGCCGAGGTTACGCTGCGCGAGGTCACCGTGACACCCCACGGTCGCCTGGCGGGACTGCGCCTGCGCGATGTGCCGCAAGGCAAGCATCCGTTTATTGTGGTGATGCTCAAGCGCGACGGCCAAACGATCATCCCCGACGGCAACACCCTAATATACGCCGGCGACGAAGCCGTCATCGCCACGCTCGCGTCGTAGCCATCCCCACCCATAAGTTGCGGTGAAATAGGGATTGAATAGGCCTCTGAACAGCCATTTCAGTCCCTATTTCACCGCAACTTATTGAGGGGATGGATTGAAAAACATTTGAATTGACACCGAAATCAAAACCACCCCTAAAAGGGGTGGTTTGCTCTTAGGGTATAACCCTTGGATTTCCGGCACGCGTCTAAAGGCGCCGGCCCTCACGGGGTTCGGGCCGCACTGCAGATTGACCCGTGGCGGGCCGGTCAAACCGGCG
>DBGEDL010000084.1:0-25106 GCA_048375035.1 Collinsella sp. | reverse complement strand
CGCCGGTTTGACCGGCCCGCCACGGGTCAATCTGCAGTGCGGCCCG
This sequence comes from Collinsella sp., assembly GCA_048375035.1. Classification (GTDB taxonomy): domain Bacteria; phylum Actinomycetota; class Coriobacteriia; order Coriobacteriales; family Coriobacteriaceae; genus Collinsella. The sequence continues at coordinate 25,060 of DBGEDL010000084.1, read as the reverse complement.
AACCCCGTGAGGGCCGGCGCCTTTAGACGCGTGCCGGAAATCCAAGGGTTATACCCTAAGAGCAAACCACCCCTTTTAGGGGTGGTTTTGATTTTAGAGCGAGGGGAAGGCTTTGGTGAGACCGGCGCGCGTTTGCGTGTCGGTCTTTTGGTAGATGGAGCTCAGGTGGCGCTGAACCATGCGCATCGAGATGCCGAGTTCCTCGGCGATCTGCTTGAGCGGGCGCTCGTCTTGGGTTACAGCCATGAGCACATCGACTTCGCGCGGGGTGAGGCCGTGGTTGGCGATAAAGGCCTGGCGCTGCTCCTCGATGGTGGGCGCGGCAAGTGCTTCCTCGGCTCGTTGCTGATGCTCGCGCTCCTGCTTGGTTTGGGGCAGGCGGAATAGACCCGCGGCAACGAACGCAACGCTGGCTGCTACGAGCAGCATGAGCGCGCCGATCATGATAAGGGCGACGTTGCCCGAGGTCACGAGCGCCAGCGAGATGCCCGATGTGGTGAACGCGCACACATTGTTGGCCGCGCGACCCATGCCGGCCCAGAGGGCGGGCGCGTGCATGCGCGGTGCCAGCTGAGTAAACGTGGCGGTAAAGAACGTGACGAAAAAGCCCGAGCTCAGGTAAAAGACGATGAGACCCAGGTTGGGATCGGCGCCGGCTTCCACGGCTAAGATTGAGATGGTGGAGAGCACCGTGACGCCGAGCATGACGAGTCCCATGTAGCGACGCTCGGCGAGATCAAAGATGATGCCGGCGACCAGGCCGCTTGCTGCCAAAAAGAGTCGCGGCCAGGTCTGCACCGCGATTGTGCCGTGGGCGTTGGAGAATGTGACCACGTTGTCGAGGGTGGAGAACAGGCAGGCGAGAATCATGACGAGTGCGATGCTCCAGCAGGCCTGCTTGGCGAGAGCGTGTGAGGGCTCGGTAAAGGGATTGACGTCGTCGCTGGGGTTATCGGCCGCCTCTTGGCGCGCGGCGCTGAGGGCGGCGATGACAATTGTTGCCGCGCCAAGAATGATGAGCTCGACGATGCCGCCGCAATCGAGCAGGTTGATCGCGAACTGCATCAGGATGCCCGCGGCGTATGCCGCTCCGGCGCCGGTGGCGAGTTTGGGGTCATCTTGGAACGCCAACGCGAAGGTATGGTGCGCCGCGGCACCCAGCAGGCCGAGTCCAAGGAATGACATGCACCCCAGAATCTCGAGCGCAAGCGTGCCCGCGGGGAACTGAATCTGGGTCAATCCCAAGATGGCGATGGGGACGGCAGCGGTGACGATTGCCTGGGGCTGCCTTTTGCGCTGGGCGAGGGCCAGTAGCGGCGCATATCCGATAAAGCCGAGCACGCTGGCGCCAAGAATGAAGCCTTGCGCGATTACAACGCGTTCGGCACCGGCGAGCAGCCCGACATTGATGTCGAAGCGAAACTCGGCGGCAAGAAAGGCAAAGGTGAAGAGCGCGAGGGCCAGAAGCGCGTTGATTTTAGGCTTGCTCAGATTCAAGGATGGTCCTTTGGGTGGACGGAACAATCGTGTCCCCGATTTTAGACCAGGACGGTAGGGGGTGGGCCTTTCGAAAGACAGGGCGCGCTTGGCAATCGCGTGCCCACTGCCTTTTGCGCTGGCAGATGGCCCGCATGCGAATTTGTGCCCCGGGATCCGGATAACTTTTCGTAACATGGTGTTACAGAAGCACCCCTTACGACAAGGAGGCTCACATGCAAAAGCAAATCCATGACAACTCAATCAACCGCGGCCGCGCATGCGCGCTCTCCCGCGGAACGTGGCGTCGCGTGGGCGCCAAGCTTGCCTGCGCGGGGGCCTGTGCGCTCATGGCCGGCCAGCTGCTGCTGCCGAGCGTGGCGCTCGCCGCCGAGTGGATCAACGTGGGCGGCACGCAGTACAACAAGGCCGCCGGCGACGATGTCGGAACCTGGTCCTGGGACGGCGCCGACGACATGAAGCTCAGCGGCTACGACGGCGCCGGCATCAGCGCTCAGGGCAACCTCAATATCGGCGTGACGGGCACCAACACCGTAACGGCCGATTCCTTGCAGAGCGCTATCGAGGTCAAGGACGGCAACCTTGCCATCACGGGGGAGGGAACCCTCAACGCGACGGCCGAACCACAGAAGAGCAGGAGCGCTGTTAAGGTCGAGTGCGGTAGCCTCGCCATCTCGGGCGACGTGACTCTCAACGCGACGGCCGGGACCGATACGATAGCGGTTTCGGGGGACGGCAAGGCCGGCGGCGACATGGACATCCGCGGTGCCAACGTTAACGTGACGGCAACGAACAAAGCGCCTCATACCATCGGCATTCACACGCGGGCAGGCAACATAACCATTAACGAGGGCGCCGACGTCCACGTCGAGGCGGAGGCGAATGGGGGGCTCAACGCCGTTGCAGTCTATGCCGAAAACATCTCCTCCGAGCATGGAGGATGCATCGCGGTGGATAACGCAAAATTAGATGCGGCGGCGCGCAATGGATGCAGTGTGTCGGTCGCCCTGTATTCGTCCGGGGGTAAGGATACATATTTGAGTGTTACCAACGGAGCGGATGTTACGCTCGTGGCGAGTGATAGGGCCGACGTTTTGGATGGTGTTTGGATGCGCGCGGGGGACGGCGTGTCGCGGGTGCTCGTCGAGAATTCGAGCCTTACAGTTCGATGCGGTGACGGAACTGGCCACAGTCGTAAACATGGCTACGGAATATATTCCCAGTCCGGCTCCCAGTCCGCCATCCCTCGAATTGACATCATTAATTCAAATGTTGAGGTGTCGGGTAATGCGGCGGCAATCTACGCTGTCAATCAAGGTGATGCAGCCCCTTGTCTCTCAATTGATGGCGGATCGGTAGTTACGACTCCCGCCGGAGGCACCGTGCGAGAAACTGCGGGAAACGGACTCGTCATCGGTGCTGCCGGGTCGTCCACTATCCAGGATGTTAGGACCTCCGACGAGGTTGCCCGCAGCGTGGTAATCAGCTCCGGAGATGCGGTCGAGCCTGAGCCCACGCCACAGCCTGAGCCTACCCCGGCTCCCACGCCGCAGCCAGGCGGCGGAAGTGAGACGGGCACGCCGTCCGTGACGCTGACTCAGGCGAGTTCCATGGCTGCTGCCTCCAAGCCGGCCGCGAAGGCAGTTGCGGCTCAGAAGTCCGTGGGCACTCTGGCCGCCACAGGCGACAATGCCGCGACGGCGGCAGCGGCCCTTGGCATCGCTGGCGCGTCCGCCATCGGCGCCGGCTTCGTCGCGTCCAAGCGCCGCAGCCGCTAGTGCAAGCTTTCATAGCCATTTTCAGCCGCCGCGTGGGCGCAAATGCCCTCGCGGCGGCTCTTTATATTTTCGCAGGTAGAGGCCTAGGTTCGCATCTACGAACCTAGGCGTACAGATCCATTTGGCGCATCTTGGTTGTACAGGACCACCGCAAAGGGGACAGGCACCTTCGTGGTGGTGCAGCCTTTCGACCAAGGAGGCCGTTATGAACGGAAGCCACTTTGATAAGCAGACCCAGCGCGAGCGCACCTGTTCGCTGGTTCACGGTACTTGGCGCTGCGTGGGCGCCAAAATCGCTTGCGTTGGCGCGTGTGCACTTATGGTTGGTCAGCTGTTGCTGCCGAGCTTGGCACTTGCGACCGAGTGCGCGGATCCCGCCGCCGCGACGGGTGAGGTCGCTGCGGCTCCGGTTGCACCGGCGGTTGCGGAGGATGCGGCTGCGACGCCCGCACCAGCAGTCGCTGCTGCTCCGGAGGCACAAACCGTCGCTGAACCTCAGCAGACGACTCCGGCTGACGTTACCGATGAATCTAACGATGCGGCACCCGCTGAACAAAACACTCTCAGCGGCACCGCCGCCACGCCGGCAAGCGATGCCATCATGCCCTGCGGCGTGACCGACGTGACTGGCGGGGGCGGCGTTAAGATCAACACGACCGTGGTCGATCACTACACGGACTGCGTGCTTCCGAGCAATGTCACACTCGAAAAGGGCCGGTCGTATACCTATGATTTTCCCGATGTTGAGGGCGGTATGCCGGATAAGCCGCTCTGCGAACTTGTCGAAACCAAGTACTACCGGGCCGATGCTGCTTTGGGCACCCTGACTGAAGTCCAGGACGCATCTATGTCCGATGTGACGGCTCGCTTTGAGCCTGTTGGCGATCACATGAGGCTGACGCTGACCTTTACGGGTGGCGCGGCAGACGGCTCGTATCGACTCACGCGCAATGAGGCTCTTTATATTGGCGCGGCACTGACGTATACCGGAACCGACTATGAGGGCGACAATATCATCGTGGGCGACCCCGATGATATCTTCAACGCCTATCAGCCGGGCAGCTCGATTACCCTCAACGAAACCAGGGACGACTATTACCTCCGCTACGCCATCAATAGCGAAATTACGCTCGTTGCGCCAGAAAACGAAGCCCTCGAGAATTTGAACGCCAACGATGTGAAAACCGACTATGCGCCCGGCGAGGCGCCGCGTGCGACCGCGACGATTCCTGCCGCCGACGCCGACAAGTACGAGATCGCGTATGAGTGCTGGGAGGAGATGGACGGCAGCGACCCCAGAGAGCTCACGCCCGTTGCCTTCTGGTATTCCAACCCCGCAAAGTACACGCCGGGCATGAAGAAGATTGACCACTTCGAAGAGGGTAAGTTCTACATGTATTCTGTCGAGCTGAGGCTCAAGGGCGACAACACCTTGGCCGAGGACTACAACGTGAACGTTAACGGCCAATGGGCGAGCAATACCGTCAAGACGGTCGATGGCGTATTTGCGCCCAATGCGGCCAATATGCTGTGCGAGGCTCCGATTGATGAGTGGCGGGCCATCGACGTTATCGAAATCAACGGCGCCACGACCACCTTTAAGGCGGGCGACAGGCCGGTCTTTACGGCGGGCACTCCGGTGGATTCGAACTCCGTCCTTCAGTGTGAGTTCTGGACGGGGAGCGACGGCAGTGAGGTGAATTCCGTCGAGTTTTGGGACCAGCACATCACCAACCATATCGACGCGTTTAAGCCCGGTGTGACCTATCGTTACGGCCTGTACTTTAAGCCGGCGCGTGGCTTCTACTTTACGCCCAATACCAAGCTGAAGATCAATGGGGTTGAGTGTGGCTATCAGGTGGGCGAGGCAAGCGAGGTTGATCCCGAGAGCGGTTGGATTTACACCCTGTGGCTGAACACCAATCTTACGTTTACGCCTGAGACTACGCCCGCGCCGACCGATCCCGAGGGGCCGGTCCCGCAGCCCGAGGTTAAGCCGGAGGTCAAGCCTGAAGCCAAGCCGGCCACGACCACCACGGTGAACAAGACGGTTGAGAAAGCCGCGCCGGCCAAGAAGTCTGATGCCGTCCTGGTTGCCACGGGCGACAACACCGCCATGACCGTCGTCGCCCTGGGCATCGCCGGAGCAACCGTTGCCGCCGCCGGTGCCGCCGCAACCAAGCGTCGCGAGCGCTAGGTTTTGGTGGCGGCCCTCGTCCGCGGCATCAGCAAAATCTCAATCCGTAACACCTGGCCGCCTAAAATGGCCCTAGATGTTACAGATTTAGATGAACCGTCTGACTGCCAGCCTAACGTCTCGATCTGTAACACGCAGCGGGAGATTTGGCCTCTTACTGTTATAGATCAAGATGAACGGGCGAAGCGCCGACATAATGTCTCGATCTGTAACAACTACGGGGCTCAACGGGGCTTACCTGTTACAGATCGAGACAAACCGGCCACCCGCCCCAAAACCACCACAAAGGTGCCTGTCCCCTTTGTGGTGATCGGGCGGTCGGCATAGAAAAAGTCCCCGTCGGGCGTGTGCTCGACGGGGACTATGCCGTTTAATGGCTAGCGTTGCAGGTGATTACTCGCCCAGCAGGCTCTTGGTGATGGAAGCGGCGGCCTTCTTGCCGGCGCCCATCGCCAGAATGACCGTAGCGGCACCGGTGACGATGTCGCCGCCGGCCCAGATGCGGGGATCGGTGGTCTGGCCGGTCTCCTCGTCGGCGACGATGTAGCCCCACTTGTTGAGCTCCATCTTGCCGCCGATCTTGGCAGCGAAGGGGTTGGCGTTGGTGCCGATAGCCGAAATAGCGACGTCGCAGGGGATCTCCTCGATGGCGCCCTCGATGGGCACTGGGCGACGACGGCCGGACTCGTCAGGCTCGCCGAGCTCCATCTTCTGGACCTTGACGGCGCACACGGAGCCGTCCTCGCCAGCGACAAACTCGAGCGGGGAGACGAGCGGCAGAACCTCGACGCCCTCGGCCTTAGCATGGTGCAGCTCGGCGCGACGGCAGGGCATCTCGTCCTCGGTACGACGGTAGGCGATGATGGCGTGCTCGGCGCCCAGGCGCTTGGCGGTACGGACGGCGTCCATAGCCACGTTGCCGCCACCAAAGACGACGACGTTCTTGCCGTGCTTGGTGGGGGTGTCGTACTCGGGGAACTTGTTGGCCTTCATCAGGTTCACGCGGGTGAGGTACTCGTTTGCGAAGAAGACGTTGGGCAGGTTCTCGCCGGGGACGTTGAGGAACTTGGGCAGGCCAGCGCCGGTCGCCACGTAGATGGCGTCGAAGCCCTGCTCGAACAGCTCCTCGGCCGTGGCCATGTTGCCCACGACGGAGTTGTACTCAAACTTGACGCCCATGTCCTCCAGGCCGTCAATCTCGCGCTTGACGACCGCCTTGGGCAGACGGAACTCGGGGATGCCGTAGACCAGCACGCCGCCGCCGGTAAAGAAGGCCTCAAAGACGGTAACGTCAAAGCCGTTACGGGCGAGCTCGCCGGCGCAGGTGATGCCGGACGGGCCAGAGCCGACGACGGCGACCTTCTTGCCGTTCTTGGGGGCCATCTTGGGTGTGGAGGCGAGCTCGGGGCGATCGCCCAAGAAGCGCTCGAGCTGGCCGATGGCCACAGGCTCGGACTTCTTACCACGGATGCACTTGCCCTCGCACTGGTTCTCCTGCGGGCAGACGCGGCCGCAGATGGCGGGAAGCATGGAGTCCTCGCGGATGGTATCGAGAGCGCCGCCGAAGTCCTTCTCGCGGATCTGCTCGATAAAGCGGGGGATGTTGATGTTGACGGGGCAGCCCTCAACACAGAACGGCTTCTTGCAGTTGAGGCAGCGCTCGGCCTCGGCCAGCGCCATCTCCTCGGTGAAGCCCTTGTCGACGGGGCGGAAGTCGCAGGCGCGCTCGGCAGCCGGCTCCTCGTTATCGGGGGTGCGGGGCGACTTCATATCGGCAACGAAACGACCGTTAACTAGTGGCATGCGCAGCTCTTTTCCTCATAGGCCTTGAGGGACTCGCCCTCTTCGGAACGGTAAGCGGCCTGGCGGGCACGAAGGTCATCCCAGTCGACCAGGGTGGCATCGAAGTCGGGGCCGTCGACGCAAGCGAACTTGGTCACGCCGCCCACCTCGACGCGGCAGCAGCCGCACATACCGGTGCCGTCAACCATGATGGGGTTGAGCGACGCGGTGATGGGGGTGTCGTACTTCTGGGCGGTGAGGGTCGAAAACTTCATCATCGGAACGGGGCCGACGCAGAAGACCTGGCTCACGGCCTTGTCCTGCAGCAGGCGCTCCAGCGGAGCGGTGACAACGCCCTGCTCGCCGTAGGAACCGTCATCGGTGGTGATGTGGATGTGGTCCTCGTCGAGAAGCTCGCGGAACTGGTCCTCCATGAGCAGGAGGTCCTTGGTGCGGGCGCCCATGATGGCGTGCACCTCGTGGCCGGTCTCGACCAGGTGCTTGGCGACCGGGAAGGCAATTGCCAGACCGACGCCGCCGCCAATGACGGCGCAGGGGCCCTCTGCCATCTCGGTGGGAACGCCCAGCGGGCCCACGACGTCGCGCAGCGACTCGCCGGCCTCGTAGGTGGACAGCATCTCGGTGGTCTTGCCGATCACCATGAAGATGAACTCGACCCAGCCCTCGTCACCGTTCCAGCCGGCCAGAGTAAACGGGACGCGCTCGCCCGTCTCGTTGGCGCGGACCATGAGGAACTGTCCAGCGTGCGCATGTTTGGCGATTGCAGGCGCCTCGATGCGGAACTTGAACACCTTCTCCGAGAACTGCGTCTTCTCCAGGATCTTATACATAGAACCCCTCTCTTGTAAGGGCTGCCGAACCGTGCCTCCACGGAAATGGACGGTAGCCCGAATATAACCGTACGCGCACAGGCGTTGTGCAAACATACGGTGCAAATTATACCCTCATGGCCATGCCGTTTACGTGTTTCTTCGGCAGGTGGGAAAACGGTTTATCCCGTCTGACCTACCAAAAAGGGACAGGTTTATTTTGGTCGGTTTTATCAGGCAAAACGGCGAAGGGGGCCGGTCTCGCGTTGCGGTGAGACCGGCCCCCTTTGGGATGCTACGTATGTATGGCGGGGCAGCGTTTATTGCGATGCGGCCGTTGCGGCGTTTTCGCAGATAAACGCTGCCAAAATAAACCTGTCCCTAAATGGTAGGTTTTAGTGCTTGCCGTTGGCGGAGGCGGCGCCGTTGACATGGTCGCGGGCATAGACCACGCCGTGCACGATCGCCAGGCCGGCGGCATCGGCGGCGCGGGCGCAGGTGTCCTGGAAATCCTCGGCCTCGCGGGCGCGCAGCTGCTTGAGCACGTAGTCGGCGACGGCCATCTTGCCGGGAGGGTTGCCGATGCCGGTGCGGATGCGGCTAAAGTCGCGACTGCCCATCTTGTCGATGATGGAGCGCAGGCCGTTGTGGCCGGCATGGCCGCCGCCCACCTTGACGCGCACATCGCCGGCGGGAATATCGAGCTCGTCGTGGATTACGAGCAGCTCCTCGGCCTTGATTTTGTACTCGCGGCAGAGCTTGGAGATGGGACCGCCCGAGGTGTTCATGTACGATTGCGGCTTGACCAGCACGATCTGGCGCTTGCCGCCTTCTTCCTCGGGGTCGTTGATGTTGATGAGCGCGACCTCGGCACCGGCCTGGTTTTTCCAGTACGTGACGCCGGCCTGACGGGCCAGCTCATCGATCGCTTTGAAGCCGGCGTTGTGACGGGTCTCGGCATATTCCTCGCCAGGGTTGCCAAGCCCAGCAACCATGCGAATCTTAAGCGGCTGTGCAGCTGCCATGTTTGTCCTCCGTTACATAAATAGTTCAATCAACGACAAAGGCTACCACGCCCGCCGAAGGCGAGGAAAGGTTGCAGCAAAGTCATTTCAGAAAACAGCTGCCCCGAGACAGTAGGAAACCCCGGGCACGCCGGGAGGGGTTATCAAAGCGAACATCCCGCAGCCGCAAAGCGGCGAGGACGTTCGCGTGATAACCCCGCAGGCGTGCCCGGGGTTTCCGGAGGGATGCGAGGGTCGAGCGACTACAGCGCGAAGTCGCCGCCGACGAGCGTGGAGACGGGCTCCTCGTGGTAAACGGCGGAGATGGCCTGGGCGAACTCCTCGGCGACCGAGATGGTCTTGATCTTGCCGCCGACCTTGACGGGGATGGCGTCGGTGACGACACACTCGACGATGGGGGCGTCGTTCAGGCGCTCGATGGCCGGGCCGGAGAAGATGCCGTGGGTGGCGCACACGTAGATGTCGCCGGCGCCCATGGCCTTGAGCTCCTTGACGTTGGCGCACAGGGTGCCAGCGGTGTCGATCATGTCGTCGTTGATGATGCAGGTCTTGCCCTTGATGTCACCGATGATGCCCATGACCTCGGCGGCGTTGTGGCGCGGGCGGCCCTTGTGGGCGATGGCCAGATCGCAGCCGAGCATGTCGGACAGCTTCTTGGCGGCCTTGGCGCGACCCACGTCGGGGGAGACGACAACCAGGTTGTCGGTGTCGAAGTGCATGTCGTTGTAGTACTGGCCAAACAGCGGCAGTGCGGACAGGTGGTTAACCGGGATATCGAAGAAGCCCTGGATCTGGCCCTGGTGCAGGTCGAGGGTGATGATGCGGTTGACGCCGGCGCGCTCGAGCAGGTTGGCGACGAGGCGGGCGGTGATGGGCTCGCGCGGGCCGGCCTTGCGGTCCTGGCGGGCATAGCCGTAGTGGGTGATGACGGCGGTGATGGAGCGGGCGGATGCGCGCTTGGCAGCGTCGGTGGCGATGAGCAGCTCCATGAGCATGTCGTTGACGTTGCCGCCGGCCACGGACTGAATCAGGAAGACGTCGGCGCCGCGGACGGTCTCGTCGTAGCGGGCGTAAATCTCACCGTTGGCGAACTGCTTTAGCGTAAGGCCCGAAAGCTCGACCCCAAGGTACTCAGCAATCTTCTGAGCGAGGGGACGGTTGGAGGAACCGGAATACACGCGGATGGACTTGCGCATATTCTCCGACTTCTCGGGATCATTAATCGGCATTACCCTTCTCCTTTATATCGAATGCCATATAGATGCCTTGTTGCATTGTAACCGCGCGACGGGGTTTATCGAGTCCTGATAACGTCTTTACCGTCAACGGACACGAACCGACCACTCATCCGGTTGCGCAGGTCACGATAGAAAAAGGAGCCGCCCCCATGGGAACAGCTCCTTAGATGCTTGGTAAAACGTTATACCTCGTCGTCCTCGTGCAGACGGCGGCGATAATCGGCGGCCCAGCCTTCAATATTTACCTGACGGGCGCGGCCCAGACCGAGTGCGTCGGCCGGGACCGGCTCGGTGATGACGGAGCCGGCGGCCACGAGCGCGCCGTCGCCGATCTGGGCGGGCGCGACCATCATGGTGTCGGAGCCAATGAAGGCGTCCTTGCCGATGACGGTCTTGTGCTTGTGCACGCCATCGTAGTTGCAGGTGATGGAGCCCGCGCCCACGTTGACGCCGGAGCCCATGGTGGTGTCGCCGATGTAGGACAGGTGCGGCACCTTGGAGCCCTCGCCGATCGTGGACTTCTTGATCTCCACGTGCGTGCCGGCCTTGGAGCCGTCGAGCATGTGGGTGCCCGGGCGCAGGTAGGCGCGCGGGCCGCAGTCGACACCGTTCTCGATGACGGCCTCAATGGCGATGGTCTCATCGATGGTGCAGCCGCTACCGACGGTGGTGTCGGTGAGGCGGCTGTTGGGACCGAGCTGGCACTCCTCGCCCACGGTGACGTGGCCGATCAGGTGCGTCTGCGGCCACACGACGGTATCGCGGCCGATGGTGGCATCGGGGCCGATCCAGGCCTGCGTGGGGTCGATGAAGGTAACGCCCTCGGCCATCCAGTGCTCGTTGATGCGGTCGCGCGCGATGGCGGTGAGCTGTGCGAGCTGGATGCGGCTGTTGACGCCCAGGCCGTCGCGGTAGTCGTCGCAGTGGAAGATGGAGACAGCCTGGCCGTGGCCTTTGAGGATCTCGAGCATGTCGGGCAGGTAGTACTCGGATTGCGCGTTGTCGTTGCCGATCTCGTTAATGTGGGCGGCGAGCTGCGCGCCGTCAAAGGCGTAGCAGCCGGCGTTGCACTCCAGCAGCGTGGCGGCCTGCTCGGGCGTGCAGTCCTTCTGCTCGATGATGCGCTCGATCTGACCATCGGCACCCAGCTTGATGCGGCCGTAGCCAAAAGGATCGGGCGGGGTCATGGTCATGACGGTGCAGGCGAGCTCGCCGGTGGCGACGGTCTGCGCGAACTTGGCGACGGTGTCGGCAGTGATGAGCGGCAGGTCGCCGTTGAGCACCACGACGGGGCCTTGCGTGATGCCACAGGCCTCGAGCGCGACCTTCACGGCGTGACCGGTGCCCAGACGCTCGGTCTGCTCGACGCACTCGACCTTGGTGGCGCTGCTGGCGTAGGCGCCGTCGATGAGGGCGCGCATCTCGTCGGCGTGGCTGCCGATGACAACCACGACGCGGCTGCAGCCGGCCTTGATGGTAGCGTCGACGATCCACTGGACCATGGGCTTACCCAGGATCTTGTGCGAAACCTTGCAGTGGTTCGACTTCATGCGGGTGCCCTCGCCGGCAGCGAGGATAATTGCGGTTGCGTCCATGTGATCTCCTGTTACGTTATAGAGACGTGTGTTTGGAAACGATACACGGCGCAATATGATACCGCAGGCATATGACGAGCGCGTAACGATTGGTTTGCGGCGGTTGAGGCTTGCGCCGCCGGCGTGGCGTTTGCGCTGCTTGCGTGCGGCGTTGGCGGTGCTGCGGAGCTGTCGTTTGAGCGAGGGGACGGGGGTACCCGTGGACAACATACGAGAGGGGTTTGGCGGCGAGCCCGTCGCGGCATTCTCGATGTCGCATCCGGCTGTGCCGGCACTCTATATAGTGCTGACGCTGGGGCTCACTATGTTCTCGATGCAGCCGGTACTGATTGCGCTGTCACTTGCGGGCGGGCTGGCGTATGGATTTGCGACGCGTGGGGCTGCCCGCACGCTGGGCGCACTCCGCTGGCAGCTGCCGGTGATTTTGATTATCGCGCTGGTCAATCCACTGTTTAGCGCTTCGGGTTCGACGGAGCTGTTTCGTATTGGCATGCGTGCGGTGTATCTAGAGAGCATGGTATACGGCCTGTGCATGGGCGGGCTGTTTGTGGCGAGCGTGCTGTGGTTTGAGGCCGCGGCGTCGATGCTCGAATACGACAAGGTGCTCGCGCTGCTGGGTAATGCCGCGCCGGTGATCGCGCTCATGATCTCGATGTGCATGAGGCTTATCCCACAGTTTTTGCGCCGCGGTCGTACGGTGCTGGCGGTGCAGGATGCGATCGATGCACCGGGCCGCGCGCCGGCCGACCCCGTGCGTTCGCGTTTGCGGGCATCGAGTGTGTTGATGGGCTGGGGCATGGAAGATTCGCTGGAGCGCGCGGACGCGATGCGCTCGCGCGGGTGGGGTGCCGCGACGCGTCGTACGACGTATGCGCGGTATCGGCTGGGGCGCGGCGATGTTGCCGCGCTGGTTGGGCTTGCACTGTTTGGCGTGGTCACGGTGACAGTGGCGTGGACCGCGACGACGCAGTATTCGTTTTATCCTCAGCTCTTGGTGCCGGCGCCGTGGCCGGGCTATGTTGTGTACGCTGCCTGGATGGTGCTGCCTTGCGCGTTGCACGCGATTGATGAGAAGAGGTTTGGCTGATGGCTCGGTTGGATAGGGGCCCGGTGTCGGGCGCGGCGTGCGGCCCGGATATGCCGGCGATTGAGGTGCGGAGCCTGAGCTTTGCCTACCCCGATGCTGATGCTGCGGTGCTCGAGGGGCTCGACTGGTCTGTTTCCCAAGGTGCGTTTGCACTGCTTGTTGGCGGTACCGGTTCGGGCAAGTCGACGCTGCTGTCGCTGCTCAAGCCCGAGATCGCGCCTGCGGGTACGCGCTCCGGCGAGCTGCGCGTGCTGGGCGAGCCCGTCGCCGACATGGATGTGCGGGCATCGGCGGAGCGCGTGGGCTATGTGTTCCAGGATCCCGAGAACCAGATCGTGTGCGAAACCGTGTGGCACGAGATGGCGTTTGGCCTGGAAAACTTGGGGCTAGCACGTGATGAGATGCGCCGTCGCGTAGCTGAGACCAGCTATTTCTTTGGGCTGGAAGATTGGCTTCATCGCGATACCGACACGCTTTCGGGTGGCCGCAAGCAGCTGCTGTCGCTTGCCGCCGTCTTGGCGCTGCGTCCGCGTGTGCTGCTACTCGACGAGCCCACGTCTCAGCTCGATCCCGTTGTCGAGAAGAATTTCCTGCACGCGCTGTTTCGTGTGAATCGCGAGCTGGGCTGCACGGTTGTTGTGGCGACGCATCAGCCGCGCCCAATGCTCGAATACGCGACGTGTGCGTACCGGATTGAGGACGGTCGCGTGCGCGAGGTGACGGATATGGCTTCTTTGGGACGCCGAGAATCGCTGTTTTCCGATGACATGTTGGGGTGGGGTGCCATCCGATGTGCAAATAAAGGAGTATTCAGCAGGCGTGAGGACAATTTGGGCTCTCTGGAGCCGCCCGGGGACGTATCGAGCGCGAAAAAAAGTTCGGAATTGGACAAATCGTCCGAATTTGTGGCGCAAACGTCGCTCGAGAACGGCTCGGAAGCCTTCTCGCGCACGGATGGAAGCAGAATACTCCAAAAAATGCACGGCGGGTCGGCTACCACCCTGTCGGAAGGCTGGTTTCGCTACGATCGAGCGTCCGGCTGGGTGCTGCGCGGGCTCGATGCGTCGTTTTCGGCTGGCGGAGTGCATGCGGTTGTGGGCGGTAACGGCTGCGGCAAGTCGACGATGCTTTCGGTGCTGGCCAAGACTGCCAAGCTGCAGCGTGGTCGTATGGTGCGCGGGGCGGCCTCGGCTGCGCTGCTGCCGCAGAACCCCAAGGCCCTGCTGGTTGCCGAGACGGTGTGCGACGAGCTGATGGAATGGGCCTCGACCTGCGGATATGACGAGAACTTGGCGCGGGAGCGTGCGGCGCAACTGGGATTGGACGGCTTGGAGACGCGCCACCCTTACGACCTCTCGGGCGGACAGCGCCAGCTGCTTGCACTGGCAAAGCTGCTGCTGATCGGCCCCGAGCTGCTGCTGCTTGACGAGCCCACGAAGGGCTTGGACCTGGAGAGCCGCCGCATCATCGCCCGCGCCCTGCGTGACCATGCGAAGGCTGGCGGCACCGTCATCATGGCTACGCACGATTTGGACTTTGCCGAGCAGGCAGCCGACGACGTCGCCATGATGTTTGACGGCGAGATTGCCTGCATGGAGCCCCCGGCAGATTTCTTTGCCGACAACGTGTTCTACAGGGCGTGATGGGATGACGGACTGTCGTTTCTCGCGCTTGCTTGCAAAACTGGAGGTCCCGCTGTTGTTGGCGGTGCCGGCGGTGATGGCTGCGGCGTTGCTGTCGGGTGTTGGGCAGGCAGCGTTGGCCATGCTGGTTGTGGTGGCGCTGGTGCTCGCACTGTTCTTTGCGGGTTACGAGGCATCTCGTCCGGGTTTGCGCCAGATTATGCCCACGCTGGTGCTGGCGGCGCTGGCGGCGGCGGGGCGCATCCTGTTTGGGCCCATTCCCGACTTTAAACCGGTGAGCGCCATCGCCATTATCGCGGGGGCGACGCTTGGTCGCCGCAATGGTTTTATGGTTGGCGCGCTGGCGGCGCTGACCAGCAATTTCTTTTTTGGACAGGGCATGTGGACACCGTGGCAGATGTATGCCTGGGGCCTGGTTGGCTATGTTGGCGGTGCGCTGGCGCATGCCGGTGCGTTCGACCGTGCGGATGGAACCGTGCGCATGCCGGCGCTACTGACCTACGGCTTTGCTTCGGGTTTGCTGTACGGCGTGGTGATCAACGCGTATGACATCATTGGTTTTGTGCAGCCGCTTACTTGGGCGGGTGCCGTGGCGCGTCTTGCCACGGCAGTGCCGTTCGATATTACGCACGGCTTTGCGACCTGCGTGTTCTTGGCCGCCTTGTACAAGCCTTGGTGCCGTCGCATTAACCGTGTCGTCGTGAAATACGGGCTGTAAGGCATTTCGCGTTTCCTCGCGAACTTGCGGTGGAATAGTTCTCGTTTTTGGCTATTTGCTGCCCAAACAGGAACTATTCCACCGCAGCTTATAGGGGGAGAGGGGTCACATGATCTGTTTTCCTCCGTCCCCCAGGAATTACTTGGGGCTAGAGCTCTAGCGTGAGGGTGACGGGGCAGTGGTCACTGCCAAAGATGTCGCCGCGGATACCGGTGTCGCGTACGTTGTCGGCGATTGCGTCGCTTACCAGGAAGTAGTCGATGCGCCAGCCTGCGTTGTTCTTGCGGGCATTAAAGCGGTAGCTCCACCAGCTGTAGACGCCCTCGACGTCGGGGTTTGCCGCGCGCCAGGTATCGGTAAACCCGGCGTTGAGCAGCTCGGTAAACTTGCCGCGTTCTTCGTCCGAAAAGCCGGCGTTGCCGCGGTTGGACTTGGGGTTCTTAAGGTCGATCTCCTCGTGTGCCACGTTAAAGTCGCCGCAAGTTACGACGGGCTTGCCGGTCTCGCGCTCAAGCGCGCTCAAAAAGCCGCGATAGGCATCATCCCAGGCCATGCGCACATCGATGCGCGCGAGCTCATTTTGGGCGTTGGGCGTGTAGACATCCACGAACCAAAACTTGTCGAACTCGAGCGCGCAGACGCGGCCCTCGGTTACGGCTTGGGCGACGAGTGCGGCCGCCTCACCCTCGCCGGCGTAGGGTAGCAGCGCGTCGGCGCGCAGCACGCGCAGCGGTTCCTGGCGGCTAAAGACCGCAGTGCCCGAATAGCCTTTACGCTCGGCGTAGCTCCAGGTTTGGTGATAGCCGGGCAGGTCAATATCGACCTGGCCTTCTTGCAGCTTGGTCTCTTGCAGCGCCAGGATATCGACGTCGAGTTCTTGCGCGATCTGGATAAAGCTCGGGTCCTTTTTGAGCACGGCGCGCAGTCCGTTGACGTTCCACGAGGCGAAAGTGTAAGTCTGAGGCATGGTGTCCTTTCGACGGGGTTGGCAGGCTTAAGATTAGCGCAACAGGGGCGGGGTGGGCTCCGTGGGCGACGGCGCAATCGCAGCCGCCCCGACCAACATGGACGGAGGACAAACATGACGCAAGCGATAACAGATCCCAAGCAGGCCTCCGCCGCGCTGGCGGAGCTGTTCAATACCCACGAGCGCGTGGTGTTCTTTGGCGGCGCTGGTGTTTCCACGGCAAGCGGCATTCCCGATTTTCGCAGCGTGGACGGCCTGTATCACCAGCAGTTTGCCTATCCGCCCGAGACCATGCTGTCGCACAGCTTTTACGAGACACATCCGGCGGAGTTCTTCGACTTTTACCGAACCAAGATGATCGCGCTTAACGCTAAGCCCAACCGCTGCCACATCAAGCTGGCCGAGCTGGAGCGCGTCGGCAAGCTTGATGCCGTGGTGACGCAAAACATTGACGGCTTGCATCAGATGGCGGGCTCGCAGCGCGTGTTTGAGTTGCACGGATCGGTCCATCGCAACATTTGCCAGTCGTGCGGAGCGGTCTATAGCGCCGAGTGGATTTGCTCGCGCGAGCACGAGGACGCCGCGGGCGTGCCCGTGTGCCCCGCGTGCGGAGGTCGCATCAAGCCCGATGTGGTGCTCTACGAGGAGCCGCTCAACGAGCATGTGTTGACCGGTGCCGTTGCCACCATCGCCGCGGCCGATGCCCTCATTGTGGGTGGGACCTCGCTCGTGGTGTATCCGGCGGCGGGCCTTACACGCTACTTTACCGGTGATACGCTGGCCATATGCAATCTTGCTCCCACCGATCAGGATGCAAATGCCGACCTGCTGATTTCTTGCGACATCGCGGCCGCGTTTGCGTTCTAGCCCGCGCGCGCGGATACAATAGAAAGACTGAGTGCAAAGCGACCCCGCCGCCAGCTCCCCAAGCTCGGCGGCGTGGGCATTTTAGGAGGATGTTCATGGCGAACGACAGCAAGACATGGCGGTGCGGAAAGTATGAGCTCAGCTTTGACCGTCCGCGCATCATGGGCGTCCTCAACGTGACGCCCGATTCGTTTAGCGACGGCGGGGAGCACTTCGACCCGGATGCCGCCATCGAGTATGGCCTGGCGATGCTCGACGCCGGCGCCGACATCATCGACGTGGGCGGCGAGTCCACGCGCCCCGGCTTTACCCCGGTCAACCCCGACGAGGAGGCCCGCCGTGTGCTGCCCGTGGTGCGCGCACTGGCCAAGGAGGGCGCCATCGTCTCGATTGACACGCGTCATGTGGCGGTTGCCAAGGCGGCCGTGCGCTGCGGAGCCTCGATCGTCAACGATGTGACCGGCTTCACCGACCCCAAGATGGTCGAGTTTGTTAAGACGAGCGCTTGCGGCGTCATCGTGATGCACGCCGGCGAGGTCGCTGCTCCCGCGCGTACGCACGCGACGGTGCAGCTCGATACCTCGGCCGCGGCGTTTGTTGCCGAGAAGGCGCGCGAAGCGGCTGCCGAGGCCGCGCGCGAGGCCGAAAAGCCGGGCCGCCGCCGTCGTGGCAAGCTGCTGGGCGAGCCTAAGTCGGAGGCCAAGCTTCCGGGCGGCGTGGTGCAGCCCTCGCTGCCGTTTGGCGACCCGGAGCCCGCAGCCGAGCCCGCAGCCGAACAGGAGACGCCGGCCGCCGAGCAGGCTGCCCCCGCCGCCGAGACCGTCGCGCCCGAGGTCACGCCCGCTGCCGCCGAGACGGAGCCGGAGCCCAGCGACCACCTGGTCGCCATGATGCGCCGCAGCGCCCGCCGCGAGGAAGCCTACGTGCCCACCTCGCAGCTCCGCCGCTTTACCCTGCCCGATTCGGCGCCCATCATGCGCCGCGTCATGGGATTCCTTTCCGACCAGGCCCGCACGCTCATCCATGCCGGCGTGTCGCGTGACCGCATCTGCATCGACCCCGGTCCGGGCTTTGGCAAGTCGGCTAACGAGGATATCGTCATCCAGCGCGAGACCGCCAAGATGGCATCGCTGGGCTATCCGCTCATGTGCGCCGTGTCGCGCAAGCGCTTTGTGGGCGCCGTCTCGGGCGTGACCGAGGCCGCCGAGCGCGATGCCGCCACGTTTGGTGTGTGCCTGGGTGCGATCCAGGCCGGCGCCAACATCGTGCGCGTGCACGACGTCGCCGGCTTTGCGCAGTTCCTGAACGGCTACTGGGCCGTTGCCAAGCCGCAGCCGCGCCGCGCGTTTGTGGCCGTGGGCTCCAACCTGGGGCATCGCTGTGACAACATCCGCGCCGCGCGCGACATGATCGCCGAGATTCCGCTCACCTGCGTGTCCAACTGCTCGCGCATCTACGAGAGCGAGCCGGCCTACGAGACGCGCCAAGACGCGTTCGCCAACGCCGTCATCGAGATCAAGACCGAGCTGGCGCCGCTGGTGCTGCTCGACGAGCTCATGAAGATCGAGGCCGAGCTGGGCCGCGACCGTTCCAAAAAGGCCAAGGCCAACGGCCCGCGCACTATCGACCTGGACCTGCTGTGGATGGATGGCGAGACCCACGGCGGCAAAAAACTGCGCCTGCCGCATCCGCTGATCGGCGAGCGCGACTTTGTGCTGGTGCCGCTCGAGGACCTGATGCACGACCCGGCGCGGTTCTTCCGCTACAACGGCGTCGAGGTCAAGGAGCCCGAGGATCGCGTGGGCCATATCGTGGGCGAATTGGGGCGTATGTAGATGATCGAGATGAATGCTGTTGCCGCCGGTACCGAGCTCGACGCGGCGCGTGACGCGGGCCGCGAGGGCGTGTCCGCGGGCTGGTGCGCGTGGAGCGCGGGCGATGCTTCGCTGACGTTTTCGCTGGTCGTGCGCCCCGATGTGAATATGCACGCCTTCCACGGCCTGCCGTTTGTGGCCGCGATGGGCATGATGGATGCGCTCGTGGGCACGGCTTCGACGCCGGGGTTGGGCCTTGCCGGCAAGGTGGGTATCCAGTGGCCGAGCGATATCGTGTGCGGTGCGCCTGCGTTTGAGACGTCACTCGCGCGCGTTGCCGTGAACGGCGGTGCCGGTGCCGCGGGTATGTTTGCCGCGGTGACGGTGGATGTTGAGCGTGCGGCGCTGGGTGAGCTTGGCGTGGATATGGCAGATGAGGCGCTGATCGAGGCATTGGCCGCCGCCGTGCTGGTCCGCGTGGACACCTGGGCAGTTGCCGCCAACACGCCGCAGGGCGCCGCCGGCCCGCTGGCTCCGGTGCTGGGCGAGTACTTTGACATGGTGCCACTGCTGGGTCGTCAGGTCGCGGCGGTGTCGCCCAGCGGTTTGCCGCTTGCGGTCGGTGTGTTTGCGGGCCTGGACATCTGGGGTCGCGCGACCATCAAGACCGATGCCGGCGAGCAGGAGTTTCCGCCCGAGGCCGTACGGATTCGCGGACTGTAACGCGAGGCGCCCGCGCTCAAAGATAGCGATGACAACAAGACCCTCCTCGGCTGTGCCGGGGAGGGTCTTTACGCGACTACAGGGTGGCATCGCGGTTCTATTCCTCAAAATTGAAAATATTTCGATTTTGAGGAATAGAATTAAGCCAGCTCGGCCTTTAACGAGGTATATTCGTTGCAGAGTCTATTCCTCAAAACTGAATAATTTTCGTTTTTGAGGAATAGCGATAGAAGACCGCAGGGAGGCACCAATGAAACTCATCAATAGAACGTCATATATGGACACGTTGACGAGCCTTATTGGCGTACCGGACATCAAGGTCATAACGGGCATTCGCCGTAGCGGTAAGTCAAAATTGCTCGAGGCCCTCCGCGATTACGTGGAGGCAAATCTGTCCAATTCGAATGTCATCCATATCAATTACAACCTCGACGAGTTCGAGGGCCTGCTCGAATATCATGCCCTGCTCGCCTATGTGAAAGAGCATCGAGTGTCCGACAAGCAAAACTTCCTGCTTATCGACGAGGTTCAGATGTGCGACGGCTTTGAACGCGCGATCAACAGCCTCCATGCATCCGAGCAGTACGACATCTTCATCACCGGATCGAACGCCTTTTTGCTGTCGAGCGATCTGTCGACGCTCTTTACGGGGCGCACGTTCGAGATCGAGGTTTTCCCATTCTCGTTTGAGGAGTATCGCTTCTATAGTGACGAGGGCGAGGTCGATCGCGACTTCGATGAGTACGCGAGAACCGGCGGTATGTCCGGCTCTTACCCTTATCCACTGCAGGAGCAGCGCTACCAATATCTCTCCAATGTCTTCAAAACGCTCATCGTGAGGGATATCGTGCAGCGGCATAACGTGAGAAACGAATCGGCACTGCTGCGCATTGCCGATTACATGATGGACAACGTCTCCAACATAACGTCGGCACGCAACATTACAGATGTTTTGAATGCGGATGGGCTAAAGATTACGAACAAGACGGTCGGCACGTACATGGGGTACCTGTGCGATGCGTTTGCCTTCTATAAAGTTCGTCGGTACGACATTCGCGGCAAAAAATACCTTAAGAGCGGCGAGAAGTATTACCTGGCAGACCACGCGTTCAAATACGCACTGCTTGGTACACGTGATATGGATTGGGGACGCGTATACGAGAACATGGTGGCCATCGAGCTGCTGCGCCGCGGATACGAGGTATACGTCGGTGTGCTCTATAAAAAGGAAATAGACTTTGTAGCAATCAAGCGAAGCGAGAAGCTCTACATTCAGGTGAGCGACGACATCAGCTCGGATAAGACGTTTGAACGCGAGATTTCGCCACTGCTGAGCATTGGCGATGCGTATCCCAAGATGATTCTTGCCCGCACGCATCACGAGGCCACGGATCGCGATGGGGTGCAGATCGTGGACCTGGCGAGGTGGTTGTGCGGCGAGGCTTAGCAAAAAATCCTATTCCTCAAAACTGAAAAATTTTCGATTTTGAGGAATAGGATTGGCGGCTGGTTGCTGCGACCTGGCGTTTACTCTATCCCAGCTCCTGCATGCGGCGGTAGATTTCGCAGATACCCTTGATGGTGAGCTGTCCGTCGACCACGTCGAAGGCATCGGTCGAATCGGCGACGATGCCGGCGAGACCGCCTGTGGCGATAACGGTGGCATCCTCGCGGCCCAGCTCGCGCTTCATGCGCGCGACCAGGCCCTCAGCCATGGCGGCGGCGCCCGTTACGGCGCCGACCTTGATGCACTCCTCGGTATCGCGGCCGATGGCGTGCTCGGGCGCCTCGAGCGGAACGCTGGCGAGCTTGGCGGCTCGGGCGGCGAGCGCGTCCATCGAAATGCGGATGCCCGGCGCAATCGCTCCGCCAATGTAATAGCCGTCCTCGTCGATGACGTCGATATTGGTCGCGGTGCCAAAGTCCACCACGATCGCCGGGGCGCCGTAGAAGGTTTCGGCAGCGACGGCGTTGGCGATGCGGTCGGCACCAACGGCTTGGGGGCGCGCCGCCCGCAGCTTGGTCACGGCCGCCGTCTGCGGCCCAATGACGATGGCGTCCGCGGCAATGCGGTCGGCCACGGCGTGCCACTCGCGCGAGAGCTGCGGCACCACGCCGGCAAAGGCGATCGCGTCGACCGCATCGAGCGAAAGGCCGTACATCTTAAAGAAACCCATCAGGCGCACATGGATCTCGTCGGCGGTATAGGAGCGGTCGGTGGGCATGCGCCACGACTGCACCAGCTCGTTTCCGTCAAACAGGCCCATGGCCGTCTGCGTGTTTCCCATATCGATAGCGAGCAGCATGTCTACTCCCGGTGTCGGCGTAAAAGGACGCGCACCATTGTATACGCGCCGCCGACGGCGCTCGGCTGCGATTCGTTTACGCTGATATGGACTGAGGGGTTTAAATATGAAGGAATTATGCTCTACGAGATTTTCCTTGCCGTTTACCGAACTCCCGCGTAATATTCCTTCTTGCGCACATGAGGCGCCCAGACATTGCGGGGTGGAGCAGTCTGGTAGCTCGCCGGGCTCATAACCCGGAGGTCGTAGGTTCAAATCCTGCCCCCGCGACCAAGAACTTGCAGCTCGTCGGCCTAGCCGGCGAGCTTTTTTGTTATTCCGGGACCGTGTTTTCGGTCCAATTCTCAGCCTCTCAAACAAAATCTCGATCTGTAACATCTAGACCCGATTTGGGCGGCTAGGTGTTACAGATTGAGATGTTGAGTCCCCGCTTGGACGGTTTGTCTAAATCTGTAACACGAGGGATGGATTTTGCCGAGTTGTTGTTATAGATTGAGATTTTCTAGCAGGCGGGTTTGGTTTGTCTCGATCTGTAACAGTAAGACCCAGTTTTGCCGCGTAACTGTTACAGATCGAGACAAACCGAAGGGCCGCCCTGTCCCATCCACCTGCCGCTACCTGCTATCCGCCGATTTCAGCAGCGGCCCCGTACCCCCATGCCATATCCTCTAGACAACTACGCGGCATCATCGCCGCCGCGCCTACAAGAGAGGAATATCCATGACCGCACCTGCATCCAAGCTGCTCCAGCCCATTACGGTTGGCCCCCTTGAGCTCAAAAACCGCATTATGTTTCCGCCGCTGACCACCGGCTACGAGGAGCGTGACGGTTCCATCGGCGAGCGCAGCCTGGCTTTTTACGAGCGCTTGGCCCGTGGCGGCGTGAGCTACATCGTCATCGGCGACGTCGCTCCCGTCATGACCGCAAGCCCCACGCCCAAGCTGGCAACCGACGCCCAGATCCCCACGTTTAAGGCGCTGGCCGATGCCGTCCATAAGCACGGCGCCAAGGTCGCGCTGCAGCTGTTCCACCCCGAGTACGATGTGCCCGGTGTCGGCCGCATGGTCATGGGCTCCATGGCTGCCGCCAAGGCCGCGCAGGAGGCCAAGGCCGCCGGCGACGAGGAGACCTTTGCCGCCAAGATGGCCGAGTCCAACGAGATCCGCAACCAGGCCTACGCCAAGCTGCACCATGACATGCAGCACTTTGTGAACGAGGCGAGCGTAGAGCAGCTTACCCAGATCAAGGAGGCCATCGCTGCCTCGGCCGCTCGCGCGCAGCAGGCCGGGATCGATGCCATCGAGGTCCACGGCGACCGTCTGGTGGGTTCGCTGTGCTCGGCAATCCTCAACCAGCGCACCGACGAGTACGGCGGCTCGTTCGAGAACCGCGTTCGCTACGCGCTGGAGGTCGTCGCTGCCATTAAGGAAGCCGCGCCGCAGCTGATGGTGGAGTACAAGCTCCCCGTGATCATGGAGAACCCCGACGGCACGCCGCGCGGCAAGGGCGGCCTGCAGCCCGACGAGGCCTGCGAGTTCGCCAAGTTGCTCGAGGGCGCGGGCATCGACATGATTCAGGTCGCACAGGCCAACCACACCGGCAACATGGGCGACACCATTCCGCCCATGGGCGCCATGCCCTACAACTGGACGCTGCCTGTGGCCGAGCGCGTCAAGGCCCTGGTCTCCGTGCCGGTGGCAACCGTGGGCCGTGTTGTCTCGGTCGAGGCCGGCGAGAAGATTCTTGAGGACGGCGCGGCCGACATTATCGCCTATGGCCGCTCGCTCATGTGCGACCCCGACATTGCGCTGAAGGCCGCCACGTGTGAGCCCATCCGCGAGTGCCTCAACTGCAACAAGGGCTGCGTCGATGCGATTCAAAACCGCAAGTACATCTCGTGCGTGCTCAATGCCGAGAACGGCGATGAGGCGACCATCGCCATCAAGCCGGGCGAGGGCGACAAGAAGATTGCCGTGGTGGGCGGCGGCATCGCCGGTCTGGAGGCCGCGCGCGTGGCGGCCAAGCGCGGCTACGACGTGACCGTCTACGAGGCGAGCGATCATCTGGGCGGCCAGATTGTGCTGGCGGCCGCGCCTCCGCGCAAGGACGAGATCATGCACTCGGTCGAGTATTACGAGAAGATTCTGCCCGGCCTGGGCGTGAAGGTTGAGCTCAGCCACGTCGCTAGCCCCGCGGACCTCAACGCCGCCGACGCTGCGATTGTGGCCGTGGGCGCACACGACGTGGTCATTCCCGTTCCGGGTGCCGATTCGGAGAAGGTCGTCTCGAGCTGGGACGTGCTGGCCGGCAAGGCGGAGCTCAACGGTCGCGTCGCCGTCATTGGCGGCGGCCTGGTGGGCACCGAGACTGCCGAGTATCTGCTGCAGCACGGCTGCGAGGTGGCGATCGTGGAGATGCTCGACAAGATTGCCGCGGGCGAGTCCGAGACCATTCTGCCGCTGATTATGAGCGACTTTGCAGAGCACAACGTGGAGCAGCATGTTAAGACCCGCCTGACCGCCATTACCGACGAAGGCGTGGAGGCTGTTCGCACCACCGAGGACGGCGCCGAGGAGCCGGTGAAGATCGCCTGCGATTACGTGGTGATGGCCGTGGGCTCCAAGGCCAACGCGTTTGACCTGGATGGCGTGACGGTGCCCGTGACCTGCGTGGGCGACTGCTCGGGTGAGCGCACCGCCGACATTGCGAGCGCCATTCGCACGGCGTATCACGCGGCCAACGAGCTGTAGTTGAACATCGCGGCCAGGCGGGGCGGTAGCACGGATCCGCCTCGCCCGGCTGTGTCCCGTCGGGTGTCAACCGGTGCGGGGCCTGCAAGCGCAGTAGGTCCCGCCCTTTTAATATGAGAAAGCCATTGTCAATAGGCGTGTTTGTTCGAGCCCGGTTTAAAACCGGGCTTTTTCGTTTCCCGTCGGGAGGGCCCGCGCACGCTGCACGTTTAGTCGACGCTTGCCTGGCAAGCTAATATCCG
>DBGEDL010000083.1:0-14373 GCA_048375035.1 Collinsella sp. | reverse complement strand
CGCCGGTTTGACCGGCCCGCCACGGGTCAATCTGCAGTGCGGCCCGAACCCCGTGAGGGCCGGCGCCTTTAGACGCGTGCCGGAAATCCAAGGGTTATACCCTAAGAGCAAACCACCCCTTTTAGGGGTGGTTTTGATTTTGAGCGATATGGGACCGTCTGTTGATTGGGGACAGACTTAAATGAGCGTTTTCACGCATTTAAGTCTGTCCCCAATCAACATTGCTGCGGCACTTTGCTCAGCTAAAGCGTACAATAGCGCCTATGTGAAAGGGGAACAGATGATCAACGAAACTATGTATGCTCGCGGTGCGGAAAGCTCCATCATCCGTGAGATCTTTAGCTACGGCCTTGATCGCAAGGCACAGATCGGCGCGGAAAACGTGTTCGATTTCTCGCTGGGTAACCCGAGCGTTCCGGCACCTGCCGCCGTGGCTGAGTCCATTAAGAAGGCCTTGGAGCTGCCGAGCGACCAGCTGCATGGATACACGCCTGCACCGGGTCTGCCGCAGTGCCGTACCGCCGTGGCCGAGTCGCTCAACCGCCGTTTTGGCACGAGCTATGAGGGCAAGGACGTCTTTATGACGGTGGGTGCCGCGGCTTCGCTCACCTGCACGCTCAACGCGATTACCAATCCGGGCGACGAGGTCATCGTTATCGCTCCGTACTTCCCGGAGTATCGCGTGTGGATCGAGAAAGCTGGTTGCACGTGCGTCGAGGCGCTCGCCGATGAAGATACGTTCCAGCTGAGCGTGGATAACGTGCTCAAGGCGATTACCGATAAGACGGCTGCCGTCATCATCGACTCGCCCAACAATCCGACCGGTGCCGTATATACACGCGACACGCTGACGCGACTGGCCAATGTTCTGCGCGAGGCCAACGCTCAGCGCGATCCCGAGAATCCGATTATGCTCATCTCTGATGAGCCGTATCGTGAGATTGTCTATGGCGCCGAGGTGCCTTGGGTGTCCTCGATCTACGAGAACACCGTGGTGTGCTACTCGTATTCCAAGTCGCTTTCGCTGCCGGGCGAGCGCGTGGGCTGGATTTTGGTTCCCAATACCAATCCGCAGGCTGCTCGCCTGATGCCGGCCGTTGCCGGTGCCGCCCGCACGCTGGGCTTCGTGTGCGCACCGGCCCTCTTCCAGCGTGTAATCATCGACTGCATTGATGAACCGAGCGATGTCGAGGCCTATGCGCGCAACCGCACCGCGCTTACCGATGCACTAGCGGAGTACGGCTACACCTATGTTGAGCCGGATGGCGCGTTCTACCTGTGGGTGAAAGCGCTGGAGCCCGATGCAAACGCCTTCTGCGAGCGCGCGAAGAAGTATGAGCTGCTCGCGGTGCCTTCGGATAGCTTTGGCATGCCGGGCTGGTTCCGCCTGGGCTACTGCGTGAGCTATGAGACAATCGTCAACTCGCTGCCTGCCTGGAAGCAGCTGGCCGACGAATATCGTCGAAAGTAAAGCGCTCTGCTTACAATGTTTTACGTAAAACGGGGTTTGGTTTTAAGCCAGACCCCGTTGTCTATGCCGTTGTGTGATTGGGATGAAGCAGTTTTACGACTGCCGAAAGCTATGCGTACAATGAATATACGCGACGGCCATACTGGACAAGGAGACCCGATGCCCTACCTTCTTTCTTGTGATATTCATACTCATACGATGTTCTCTGCGCATGCGTACTCAACCATCGAGGAGAACATCTATTGGGCGGCAGAGCGCGGCCTTCAGGTGCTCGGTTCCGCCGATCATTTAAGCTCGATGGTTACGCCTTGTCCCAATGACCTGCGCAGTTTCCAATTCTTTATTAACCAGGATATCTGGCCGCGCATTTGGAGCGGCGTGCTGGTGCTTCGCGGCGCCGAGGCCGATATCGTTTCGCTGGACGGCAGCTTGTTTGGCGAGGATATTCCCGTCGACCTTGATATCGCCGGCGATTCGTACAGTCGTCAACACTCACTGTTCGAATTGGTGACGCGCAATTTGGATTATTTGGTGGCAAGCGTGCATAATCCGCAGTTTGCCGAGGGCGCGACGCTGGCTCAAACGACCCAGATGTATATCAATGCCTTAGAACATCCCAAGGTGTTCATGTTGGGGCATACGGGGCGCTCGGGCGTGCCGTTCGATATCGACGAGGTGCTGTTGGCGGCTAAGGCCAAGCACAAGATTATCGAGATCAACAACCATAGTCTTGAACACGGTGTCGACACTGAGCATTGGGCCGTATGCCGCAAGATCGCCGAGCGCTGCGCCGAGCTGGGCGTGGGCATTGGCGTGTCGACCGATGCCCACATTGGCATGGCCATTGGCAAGCTCGATCACGCGCGCAAGATGCTCGACGAGATTCACTTCCCGCTGGATTTGATCGTGACGCGCGACCGCGAGACGCTGCTGCGCGAGATGGCGGCGGCAGGCGTGTGCGACCTGCGCAAGAGTATGTAGCGAGGCTCAATGTGCAACAAGAAGGGGGCGGTCCAGACGGGCCGCCCCCTTCTTGTGCCGGCGGCTTAGCGGCGCTCGAGGACCGCGACGGTCTCGGTGTGGTCGGTGTGAGGGAACATGTCGACCGGCGTGATCTTGAGCAGACGATAGCCTCTGTCGAGGAGCTGGTGCAGGTCGCGCTCTTGGGTTACGGGGTTGCAGCTGATATAGGTGATGCGGCGCGGCTTAAGTGCGCAGGCAGCTTCGAGGAACTCGGGGGTGGAGCCGGCGCGTGGCGGGTCGATGGAGAGAACGTCAACGCGCTCGTTGTTATCGGCGGCGTCCAGGATGTAATCGGTGGCGTCGTCGGCCATAAACCAAGCGCTGCGGGTGAGGCCGTTGAGCTCGGCATTGCGGCGCGCATCGGCAATGCCTGCCGTGTTGCGCTCCACGCCGAGCAGCATAATGCCGATACCCTTGTTCTGGGCATCTTTAGCTGCGCACAGACCGATGGTGCCGCTGCCGCAGTAAGCGTCCATGAGTACGTCGCCCTGCTGCAAATTCATGCCGTCAATCGCGAGCTGATAGAGCAGCTCGGTCTGCTGCGGATTGGTCTGATAGAACGCGGTAGGGGAGATATCGAATTCGCAACCGAGCAGCTGGTCGCGCATGCACTCGGCGCCATAGACGATACGAGTCTCCTCACCCAAGATGGCGTTACCGGGACGGCCATTGATATTTTGGGCGACGGTGACGATATGCGGATCGAGCGCCGCGACGGCCTCAAAGAACTCCTGCGCATGCGGTAAGTCACGCTGGGCGGTCACAAGGGTGACCATGATCTGGTCGGTGCGCCAGCCACAGCGAACGACGGCGTAGCGAAGCAAACCAAGATGTTTGTCCTCATTAAAGGCGGGAATATGCAGCCGCTCAGCTTCGCGTGCGATGCCGTTGAGAATCTGACGAGCGCCCGGCGCCTCGACAGGACATTCGGGTACGGCAACGATCTTGTGCGTGCCACGCTCAAAGAAACCGCAGCGGACAGCGCCCTCTTTGCCGGGAGAAAACGGAGTGGCAGCCTTATGACGAAAACCACGCGGCGCAGGATACTTGCCCGGGTCGCCCAGGGTAACACCCATACCGCGAATGGGATCAACGGCAACACCCTCGCGCTCACAGAGCTCAGCAAACAGCTCCTCCATAGCAGCCTGCTTGGCCGCCAACTGCTTCTTATAAGGACGATTGAGCGCCGTGCACCCACCACAAGCCCGCATGATGGAACAAGGCGACTTGGGGTCCACAGCCTTACGCGCAGACGAAACCGGATCTTTATGCGAGCGCCTGGAGCGAGTCTGAGATGCCTTGTCCTCGCTCCGACGAGAACTGGGGCGCTTGGCCTTAGCCTTGCCCTTGACCGACTTATCCTTCGCATCCTGAGACGACTTGGATTTTTTAGAAGATTTTTTCTTCTCCGACCCCTCAGCCGCCTCGATCAAAGCACGACGAGCCTTACGCTCCGCACGAGATTCTGCCATCAATAACTCCACTAATTCATGAATTAAAAGCTGCAAGCATTGTACCGTGCCAAGCCAGCGGGCGATATGCAAGCGCCCATTTCCTGTCAGTGATAAGCCCAACGACGTTTGCCCGCCGGGCACCGGGGCAGGGGTTAAGTTTGTCGCGAGTTCCGCACGAACAGGAGGCCACTTAATGTGGCCTCCGTCGTGAGCAGGACTGTAGAGCAGCAAACTTAACCCCTGCCCCGGTGCCCGGCGGGCAACCTCTCCCTTGTACTCTATCAAGGTAAAGTGTATGATTCTGGACGTTACATGACTCACTTTACCTAACTAAAGTGTCACCAAGGGGGAATACCATGAATACCGATATGTCTCGTCGTCAGTTTGTTGGTCTAGCCGGCTCGTTTGCCACGGTGCTTGGCCTTGGTCTTGTCGGCTGCGGCGGTGGTGCCGGCAAGGGCTCCGCTGCTGGATCTACCGCGGCCAAGGATGTGAAGGGTGCTGCGGAGTCCAAGAAGCTCGTGGTGGGTTTTGATAAGTCCTATCCTCCGTACGGCTTTGTGGGCGACGATGGCGAGTACACCGGCTTTGATCTCGATCTGGCCAAGGCCGTTGCCGATAAGCAGGGCTGGGAAGTCGATTACGAGGCCATCGATTGGGATGCCAAGGACACGCTGCTCAACTCCGGCGCCATCAACTGCATCTGGAACGGGTTTACCATGGAGGGTCGTGAGGACGACTACACGTTCTCCGAGCCGTACATGCTCAACGAGCAGGTGCTGGTGGTCAAGAAGGATGCGGGCATCAAGAGCTGGGACGATCTTGCCGGCAAGACCGTGATTACCCAGACCGATTCCGCTGCGCAGGATGTGCTCGAGGGCGACCAGAAGGATCTGGCGGCGACGTTTGCCACGCTCGATACCATCGGCGAGTACAACACGGCCTTTATGCAGCTCGAGAGCGGCGCGGTCGATGCCGTGGCTTGCGACCTTTCGATTGCCCAGTATCAGCTTGCCGCCAAGCCCGATGCCTATACGCAGCTTGATGAACCGCTGTCCAGCGAGCACTACGCCGTCGGCTTTAAGAAGGGCGACACCAAGTCGGCCGACGCCGTGACCGAGTCGCTCAAGGCGCTCTATGAGGACGGTACGGTCAAGGACCTGTGCGACAAGTATGCGAGCTATGGTCTATCTTTCGATAATTGGGTTTTGAAATAGCCACAGCACCCAACCTTGCGGCTCCAACCCTCCTCGCGTACCAAAGTACGCTTCGTCGGGCTTGTCGCTCGCAATCTTGGGCACTGTGCCTATTTCAATTAACGCCCGCTATTCTGTTGCTGTGAAAGAGAGGGTAGGTTGTCTATCCAAGTCATGATGCAGATGCTTGGCCAGGGATTCTTGGTCAGTTTGCAGCTGTTTGTGCTGACGCTGCTGGGGTCGATTCCGCTGGGAATTCCCGTGGCGTTTATGCGTATGAGCAAAATTGCGCCGCTCCGCTGGATTGCGCGCTTCTACATTTCGGTCATGCGCGGTACGCCGCTCATGCTGCAGATGTTTGCCATCTACTTTGCCCCGTATTACGTGTTCGGCATTTCGCTTACGCCCGATTCCAAGTGGACGGCGTGCGTTTTGGCGTTCATCATCAACTACGCCGGCTACTTTGCCGAGATCTATCGCTCGGGCCTGCAGTCGATTCCGCGCGGTCAATATGAGGCCGCCGAGGTGCTGGGCTACTCGCGCCTGCAGACGTTTCTGTATATCGTGATGCCGCAGGTCGTCAAGCGCATTTTGCCGGCGATGGGTAACGAGATCATCACGCTGGTCAAAGACACGTCGCTGGCGTTTGCCATCGGCGTGGGGGAGATGTTCTCGACGGCCAAGGCGCTGGTTGCCTCGCAAGTGAGCATGGTGCCGTTTGCGATTGCGGCGCTGATCTACTGGGTCTTTAACTTTGTGGTCGAGATGCTGCTGGGCGCCGCCGAAAAGAAGCTGGACTATTATCATGACTAACTCAGTGATGAAAATCGAAAGCGCACGCAAGGCGTTTGGCGGCAATGAGGTGCTCAAGGATATCTCACTCGAGGTAAAGCGTGGCGAGGTCGTGGCGGTTATCGGGCCTTCGGGCGGCGGCAAGTCTACGCTGCTGCGGTGTGCCACGCTGCTCGAGACACTCGACGGTGGCTCGCTTTCGTTTGGTGACCTTGCCGTTGCGACGGATGCGGGGCCGGGTGCGGTATATGCGAAAGGCGACGTGCCCAAGCAGGCGCGCTCGCGATTTGGCCTGGTGTTTCAGAACTACAATCTGTTTCCGCACTATACCGTGATGAAAAACATCACCGATGCGCCGATTCGCGTGCTCAAGCGTCCGCGCGAGCAGGCGGAAGCCCGCGCCCACGAGCTGATTACGCAAATGGGGCTGACGGGCAACGAGAACAAGGTGCCATGTGAGCTTTCGGGCGGTCAACAACAGCGTGTGAGCATTGCCCGCGCCCTAGCGCTCGACCCGGAGATCCTGTTCTTTGACGAGCCGACTTCGGCGCTCGATCCCGAGCTAACGGCCGAGGTGCTGCGTGTCATTAAAGACCTTGCCGCGCAGAATATGACGATGGTAATCGTGACCCACGCGATGCAGTTTGCGCGCGACGTTGCCGACCGCGTGGTCTTTATGGACGGCGGTCGCATTGTCGAGGAGGGTCCGGCCGAGCAGGTGATCGACCATCCGCGTGAGCAACGTACCCGTGAGTTCTTGAGCCGTATCGAGGGCTAGGCTCAGCTATGTATTGAGAAGAAGCCGCCGCAGGTCTTATGGTCTGCGACGGCTTTTATTTGTATCGATGGGGTTTAATAATCGCCTTCCATACTTGCTCCGTCCTCTCGCCGCCCGTATCCATACGCGTGCCGAAAGGTGTGCATGGACAGACGGCTGCAAGGGTAGGGTGGTGGCATAGGACATTTGGAGGGTGAGTCGGCTCGGCTGCCGACCATGCTGCTCCCGGGACGGCACCGACCGCAAACCCTCCCCGTTGGCGTCGCGCATCGCGCGCGACCCTGCAAGGAGGTCATCATGGGTGCTCCCAAGACCGGCAATGTAAGGAACGTGGTGCTCGTAGGCCAAGGCGGGGTGGGCAAGACTTCACTCGCCGAAGCCATGCTCCACCTTTCTGGCAAGACCGCCCGCCTGGGCGGCCACGACGGCACCAAGCCCACGCTCGACTATGACCCCGAAGAGGTCAAGCGTTCATTCTCTATCTCGACGACCATCGCGCCGATCGACTGGAAGGGCGCCCGCATTAACGTCCTCGACGCCCCGTGCTATCCCGACTTTATCGGCGACGCCTTTGCCGCGATGAGCGTCTGCGAGACGGCTCTGTTTGTGGTCGACGCCGAGGCCGGCCCGCAGCCGACGACCGTCAAGCTGTGGTATGCGGCCGAGGACCTGCGCCTGGCGCGCGCGGTGTTCGTGAACCGCCTGTCGCGCCCCGAGGCCAGCTTTAGCACCACCATGGGGCTGCTGCAGGAGCGCTTTGGCACGCGTCTGGGCGCCGTGACCCTTCCCTGGGGCGAGGGCGAGGACTTTGACGGCATCATCGACCTGGTGCGCATGAAGGCGCGCCACTGCAACGGCGCCGAGGCCGTTGAGTCGGAGATTCCCGAGGAGTATCGTGCCCAGGCCGAGGAGGCCCACGACCATCTGTGTGAGCTGGTGGCCGAGGCCGACGACGAGCTGATGATGAAGTATCTGGAAGGCGAGGAGACGCTGACGCAGGAGGAGCTCGAGGGCTTGTTGTCCAAGGCAATCGCCGAGCGCATCTTTGTGCCGGTCTTTGCGGGCGATTGCATTAAGGAGCAGGGCGTCAACTCGCTGATGGATGACATCGCCACGTATTTCCCGGCGCCGACCGACTACGGCGAGATGCCGCTCATCGACGGCGATTCGCTCAAGATCTCGAGCGATGATGACCGTCCGGTGGCGTTTGTGTTTAAGACGCTGGCCGACCCGCAGCAGGGTCGCATCAGCTTTATCAAGGTGCTGACGGGCACGCTTGAGCCGGGCCTTGAGCTCGTCAACGCCCGTACGCGCAAGAGCGACCGTTTGGCTCACCTGTATGTGATGTGCGGCCGCGACATGACCGAGGTCGGTCACGCCTATGCCGGCGATATTATCGTGGTGCCTAAGCTGGCTGCCGAGACGGGCGACACGCTCTCCATTACCGGTAAGGTCGAAGCGGCGGCGTTCAAGTTTCCCAACTCGCAGTACCATATCGCCATCGAGGCCGAGAACCGTGGCGATGAGGAAAAGCTCTATACGTTTATCGAGAAGGCGTGCAAGGCCGATCCGACCATGAGCATCGATCGCGACGAGGAGACCGGTCAGACCATCATCTCGGCGGTTGGCGAGGCACAGGTTTCGGTGCTGCTCAACCGCCTGGAGGACCGCACCAAGGTTGCGGCCAAGAGTGTGCCGATCCGCATTCCGTATCGCGAGACCATTCGCCGTACGGCAAGCGCCCAGGGTCGCCACAAGAAGCAGACCGGCGGTGCCGGTCAGTACGGCGACTGCTGGCTACGCGTGGAGCCGCTCATCGGACCCGACGGCACGAGCGACGGCTATGAGTTTGTGGACGAGGTCGTGGGTGGCCGCATTCCGCGTTCGCTCATCCCCGCTGTGGACAAGGGCGTGCAGGAGACCATGAAGGACGGCATTATCGCCGGTTATCCACTTACGGGTATTCGTGTTGCCGTGTATGACGGTTCGTATCACAGCGTCGACTCCAACGAAATGGCCTTCCGCGCGGCGGCCCGCATCGGCTTGCGCAAGGCGTGCGCCGACGCCGATCCGGTGGTGCTGGAGCCCATCGAGGAGGTCACGGTGACCATCCCCGAGAGCTATGCCGGCGCCGTGATGGGCGACATCTCCGCCTCGCGCGGCCGCGTAACGGGCATGGAGACCGACGAGCGCGGCGATACCGTGGTCATTGCCCAGGCGCCTCTTGCCGAGCTGACGGATTACTCGACACGCCTGCGTTCCATCACGCGCGGCACGGGCGACTTCACCATGAAGCCGGCTGGCTATGAGCAGGTGCCTTACGACGTTCAGGCCAAACTGGTCGAGCGCTACGACGAAGGCCGCGCCAAGTAACGTGTGGTTTTGCCTGCAATGTAGGTGCTGACGAAAAGGCCGCCCTGGGTAACCGGGGCGGCCTTATTTGATCCCTTGGGGACGGAGGAAAACGGATCATTTTTCTGTTATGGGCGGCGCGGTCGGCACTAGTCCCCCGAGGCCTGGTTGCGGCCGGTGGCGTAGTCGATCTGCACGTGCGGCTGCAGGTTGTAGCAGTACACGTGGAAGCAGAGGGCCTTGCCGTGGTCCTCGACCGATTGCGCCTCAAGGCGCACGCCACGGCAGACAAGCTCCTCTTCGTTATACATGGGTGTGACGCGATAGAGAACATGGTTGCCCGTATCGCGGATGTAGTCGAGGATCTGCTCTTCAAACGGTAGCATGCCCGTCTCGTTGAGATAGCGCGTGCCGGTGAGGAGATTCTTGCGGTTGGCGTTTTCACCGCAGAGCGACCAAGCGATGAGGTGGCAGCGGTTGTAGAGGCTCTGGCCCGGAATAAAGTCGTAGCGCTGCTGGTGCCAACCGGCGGGATGGATACGCGAGATATCGCCGCGCTTGCCCTGGCCGAGTGATTCGGGGCCTACGCAGGCGAGCGCCTTGCGGGTGCGGCCCAGGCTATCGAGCTTGGAGAATTTCTTAAAGCAGCCCTCTTCTGCAGCGCGTTCGTATTCATCGAGTGTGAATGACGGCATGCCGAGCGGGTGCATGCTGTCGGCGCGAAGGGCAACGTAGGGGTTACCCGCGTAGTCAGGAATGCTGCTGAGGTATACACCACGGGCGCGGTCGAGATCGGGGTTTTCGACCTCGTCGATGGGGGTGGCGGCACTATCCGCGGAGGCAGCGTCACCGGTGTCGGTTGCGGCGGAATCGGAGCCATCGCCAGAGCCTTGGCTATTTTGAGAGTCCTCGGAGCTCGCTGTTCCCGATTCGAGTCGGGCGACCAAGTCCGCTTCGTCGTCGGTACGGCTGGGACTCTCGTTTTGCTTCTCGGCCAGAGCCGTTGCCTGCTCATCGCTTTGCGGCGACAACAGCTTGGGCGCTCCGTCGAGCGATCCTGTGAACAGCGCAAACCCCAGCACCACGGCGGTGCCGATGGAAAGTACTTGCTTGTAGGCGGACTTGCGCGACATGGAGGCTCCTGGATGGACGGTTGGGAGTCTACCAGTCTAGCAGGAGCCAGCAGGGGCCGTTCTGTCGAACAAATACTTAAGATTTGGGATAGATGCTACTGATTCATTTGCCTCATATGGAGCTGCAGCGGTTGTGAATGCGGGGCTATTCGGCGTTTCCCCAGATAAAACCTACCAAAATAAACCTGTCCCTTTTTGGTAGGTTGTGGGAGCTCGGGTTTGCTTGTCTCGCGTGACGTTGCGTGGAATAATCGAGGCGAACCATCTTAACTGGAATTCATTGCGCTTGCCCTTCGGCTGCGCCTATTTTCGGAGGCATCATGAGGGTCGTTAAGCGCATTAATCACAATGCCGCCTTGCTTGTCAACGATAAGGGAACCGAGCTTGTGGCGCTGGGGAAAGGCATTGGTTTCCCTGACGGCCCCGATGAGGTTTCGCTTGCGCAGATTGAGCGCACGTTTTACAACGTTGATGCACGCTACCTGCCACTTCTTAACGAGATCGATCCCAAGGTAATGGATTTTAGTGCGCAGATTGCCGATGTCGCGCGCACCAACATTTCGCGTGAGCTGTCGGCGAACCCCCCTTTTACGCTTGCCGACCATATCAGTTTTGCCATCAAGCGCTGCCGTGAGCACATGTATGTTCAGATGCCGCTTTCTTGTGACGTTCAGCAGCAATATCCCATTGAATTTAAGATTGCGGCGCTTGCCCATGCTGGCATAGAGCGCGAATTCGGTTTATCTATGCCACGCGGGGAGAGGGCAGGCATCGCGCTCTGCATCGTTAACAGCGTTATGGCAAGTTCTAGTAAGGCAAAGTCAAACGACGTCCGCCGCGAGGAACGTCTGATCGAAAAGCTCGTAGCGATTATCGAGAAAGATCTTGCTATCGCCGTTGACCGCGATGCTTTTGACTACGCACGCTATGACACTCATGTACGCTACTTGTTAGAGCGCGTCCGCACCGGGGAGCCGCTTAATACCGATAATGCGGCGCTCTATCGTCCTCTCTGTGAAGAGCATCCGGCTATAGCGGCTTGTGTTGACAAAATGGCAGAACTTATCGAGGAAACGTATCATGCCTCCATCGTGCCCGAGGAGAAGGTGTATCTCATGCTCCATGTCAATCGGGTCTATGCCGGCAACGTGACGGGCGAGGTGTCAGCCGACAAATAGGCGCTTTCTATACCGTTCAGGGAAGAAAGCCTACCGCTCGCAGACTTTTGGGCACCATGAGGCCGCCGTTCACATGGCAGAGCTGATAACCTTGGCGCGACATAAGGTGTTATTCGAGAGCTGAGCTTCCGAAGCGTGACGTAAAGACAGAGCGACCTGTCGATGTCTCGTTTTGGAGCTCTTTGTCTTTACGCCGTTTCCCTCAACAATCGAATACTTCTGTGCGGACGACGGGCCACCGTCCGCTTTGTCTCCTCGCGCGCGCAGCGAGGAAGGAACCGGATCGTTCGAAAGGGAAGATGATATGGCTGACAAT
The DNA here is from genome assembly GCA_048375035.1 of Collinsella sp. Taxonomy (GTDB): domain Bacteria; phylum Actinomycetota; class Coriobacteriia; order Coriobacteriales; family Coriobacteriaceae; genus Collinsella. The sequence continues at coordinate 2,680 of DBGEDL010000083.1, read as the reverse complement.
AAGAAGATCGCAGCCGATGTGCTCGAGGCGTTGGGTGGCAAAGACAACATCACCTTTGCAGCCCACTGCATGACGCGTCTGCGTTTTAACCTTAAGGATATGGAATTGCCTGACATTAACGCTGTTAAAAAAATTAACGGCGTCATCGGCGCTCAAATATCTGGCGGGCAGTTCCAGGTGATTATTGGGCAAAACGTGCCTAAGGTGTATGACGAGCTCATCAAGATGAGCGGCTTGGCCAAGCAGGAGAGTATCGACGAGAACCTCGATGCAAGTGGAGTCAAAACACCGCTTACCCCGACAGCCGTTGGCAATGCGATTCTTAACTACCTCTCGGGCTCCATGGTTCCGATGATTCCATTGCTGCTCGCTTCGGGCATGTTCAAAACCGTTGCCGTCGTACTCGGGCCAACGATGCTCAATCTCATTGCGGATACGAGCGATCTATATGTCCTGCTCAATATGCTCTACAACGTGACGTTCTACTTTATACCAGTCTTCTTGGGCTTTTCGGCCGCCAAGAACATTGGCGCCACGCCTATGTACGGTGCTTTTATGGGCGGTGTGCTTATCGAACCGACGTTTATGCAAATGGCAGCCGAGGGAAAAGCCTTTAGCGTTTACGGCATCCCCTGCGTGCCTGAAAACTATGCACAGACGGTCATTCCCGTCCTGCTCACAGTGGCCTTGATGTCCGTCTTCGAAAAGTTCCTGCGCAAGCATATGCCTGATTCGCTTACTACGGTGTTTACGCCGCTTTGCACGCTTGCTCTGACTGTCCCCTTTGCGCTTTGCCTGCTTGCCCCTCTTGGCTCTTTGTGCGGCAACGGTCTGGCTGCAATCTTTGGGTTCCTCGGCGCCGAGGGAGGCATCGCGGCGATTATTGGTGGCGGCTTGCTTGCGGCAATTTGGTTGCCCATGGTCATTACGGGCATGCATGTCGCGGTCATTATGATTGCCATTGCAAACTTCATGTCGACGGGCTCTGACAGCTTTATTATGGTCGCTACTACGGTTTCGCTGTGGGCTGCCTATGGAGCGGAGATTGCGACATGGCTCAAACTCCGCAACAAGGAGGAAAAGAGCCAATGTGCCGGCTATCTTGTCGCCCAGCTCATTGGAGGCGTCGGCGAGCCGTTCATCTATGGCATGCTGTTCCGCTATCGTAAGCTGTTCGTTGCCTGCATGGCGGGTTCATTTGTCGCCGGTGCCGGGGCGATCGCTTTGCATGTGAATGCCTATCTTGCTGGTGCTGCTTCAAACGTGCTTAATATTATGACGTTTGTCGGCGGTGGCAACGAGAACCTGGTCTGTGCCGCTATCGCTTCGGCAGCTGGCTTTATCGTAAGCTTTGCCGTTGCCTGGTTCTTTGGCTTTAGCGAGGATGAGCTGGAGAACGGTCCGATTTCCGAGCGCTAGAAAAGCGGTCGCATATAGGTGGTTCAGCTCAAAAAATGCCGCCTATAGATGATTCCGCAGGGCGGTATGTTTGCTGCCGCCCTGCATATTATGTCGAAGGGGTTGTTACATATGCTTATCAGTGAGGCTATTCAAGCTATCCAGGACTATTGCGGCGGCATCGATGCTTTTACCGGTAAGCCCATCGAGCTTGCGACGACGCGCGATCGGGTGCTTTACGGCAACGTCGATCAGCAATGTACCGGAATCGTTACATGCATTTGGGCTACGGCGGAGGTAATTAGCCGTGCCAAGGAGCTTGGCGCCAACCTGATTGTTCCGCACGAGGCGCTGTTCTGGAACCACGGAGACAGCCGTGAAGTGGTCGCGGGGAACGAGACCTTTGAGGCAAAGTGCGCCTTGCTTGACGATTGGGGTGGAGCGGTTTGGCGTTGCCATGACTATATCCACTCGGGCGTTCCGCTCGCCTCGGACGGTTCGATGGTCGACGGCATCTTTTACGGATTTGCGGCCAAGATGGACTGGCTTGGCTCCGCGGTAGACAAGTCATTCATGAGGTACCGCATTGAGCCAACGCCGGCCCGCGATCTTGCGCAGGCGCTCGTACACAAGCTTGGATTAAATGGAACGCGCTTGATCGGCGACGGTGACGCGCTCGTTCGCAATGTCGAGATTCCCATGCACATTATGGGACGAGATAACGACGAGATTGCCCATATCGACTCTGATGACATCGATTGCATTTTGGCCATGGAGTTTATCGACTTTACGGTGAGTGAGTACATCCGCGACGCCGCAATGCTCGGTCAGGGGAAATGCGCCATCCATATGGGTCACTTTAACGGCGAAGAGCCGGGTATGGAGTGCATGGCGGCATGGTTGCCCGCTGCGCTTGGGGCTGCCGGCGGTGAGTTGCCGGTCACTTTTGTGCCCATGGGAGACACGTATCAATACGTGCTGGCATAAATAGAACAGGGCCGCGACGTTTTATAGTGCCGTGGCCCTGTTTGCGTTTCCCCAGATAAAACCTGCCAAAATAAACCTGTCCCTTTTTGGCAGGTCTGCGGGTCAATGCTCGCCAAACGAAGTTGCGGTGGAATAGTTCCTGTTTGTGCCCGATTGGCAGGAAGCCATATTCATTAAGGATTTCCACCGCAATTTCACTGTTCAGCTCATTGTCTTCCACAAGCAATATACATTTGCCTCTGAAATCTGGGACTGCCGCCGGAAGAACAGGATTCTCCTGCTCAGCCTGATTCTG